>JALZJA010000435.1 GCA_030860005.1 Actinomycetota bacterium | reverse complement strand
CACCCGGACGCGCGTGCCCTTGCAATCCGCTGCAATTACGTGTAGATACACCCTATGGCCGGCAAGCTCAGCGCCGCAGACCTCGAGGCGTGTGCTCAGGTCCGCGCCGCGTGCGCCTGCGAAGCGCTGCGCCGGGCGGCGCGGCTCATCACGCAGCGCTATGACCATGCGATCGCGCCGAGCGGCATAAAGGTCACCCAGCTGCCGATACTCGTCGCGCTCGGGGCGCACGGGCCGGTGCCCCTCACGCCGCTGGCCGAGGTCCTCGCACTCGAGCGCACGACGCTCACGCGCAACGTCAAGGTGCTCGAAGAGCGGGGCTTCGCGACCCTGCGACCCGACGAGTCAGATGCGCGCGTCCGGCTCGCGGCGATCACCGACGAAGGCGCGCAGGCGCTGTCGCAGGCGCTCGCGCTGTGGAAGGACGTGCACGGCGCGGTGCTCGAGCAGTTCAGCGAGGCGCGGCTCCATGAGCTGTACGGAGAGCTGTCGGTGCTGACCGAGGTGGCCGCCGGCTGAGACCAGGAGCGGTGGCCGGTCGGCTGGCGCTCGACGATCAATAGGTGTAGGTACACATAGGGAGGAGCACAGCATGATCTCGACACCCGTCACCGTCGCGCTCGTCGTGGCGGACATCGGTCTGATGGCCCTGCTACTCGGAGGGATCGCTTACGCGGCGGCGGCTGAGCGGCGTGAGGCGGCGAGGCCCGCAGGGCCGGCCTTCGCCCTCGCCGGCTTGTTCGTCGCCGCGTGGTTCGTGGCGGTCTTCATCCTTGCGCGCAACGGCGCGTTCGCGAGCACGTCCGAGACCACGTTCCCGCCGCTCATCGGCTTGGCGATCATCGCGCCGATCATGTGGGGAACGGTGCTGCTCGTCGCGCTGCCGGGCTTCCTGCCCCGCGTGGCGCGTATCCCGCTGCACTGGCTCGTCGGCGTCCAGTTCTACCGTGTCGCCGGCGGGCTCTTCCTCATCGGCTATCTCCAGGACGACCTGCCGGCGGAGTTCGCGCTGCCGGCGGGCATTGGCGACGTCCTCGTCGGCCTCGCCGCGCCGTTCGTCGCCCGCAAGCTCGCCAAGGAGGGGCCGCAGCGCGCACGTCGCGCCGTGCTGACGTGGTGCACGTTGGGCATCTTCGACCTCGTCGTCGCCGTGACGTGCGGGTTCCTCTCGTCGCCGAGCGTGTTCCAGCAGCTCGCGCTCGACGCGCCCAACTACGCCATCACGCGCTATCCGTTCGTGCTCATCCCCGTATTCGCCGTTCCGGCGTCGGTGCTCCTGCACATCTACGTCATCGCTCAGCTCGTCCGGCGGCGGGCACCGGCGGCGCGGCAGCCCGCGCGGATACGCAGCGCATAACCCGCGCAAAGGTGCGTCGGCCGCACAGTTCGGCGGCCGACGTGCCTGCGATACTGGCCGCGTGGCATTGGGAGCCATCCTCACCGCTATCGCGACGCCGTTCGACGTCGACATGAACGTCGACGAGGACGCGTTCGTGGCGCTGCTCGAGCACGTCTGCGCGCACGGCTCCGATGGCGTCGTGGCCTGCGGCACGACCGGCGAGGCCGCGACGCTGAGCGACGAGGAGCACCTGCGCGTCATCGAGCTCGCCGTCTCCAACGCGCCCGAGGGCAAGACCGTCGTGGCGGGCACCGGCTCCAACGATACCCGCCATGCCGTGGAGCTGACCGAGAAGGCCACGCAGCTCGGCGTCGACGCGACGCTGTCGGTCACGCCCTACTACAACCGGCCCAACCGGCGCGGCATCGTCGCCCACTTCACCGCGGTCGCACGCGCGACCGACAAGCCGGTGATCCTCTACAACATCCCGAGCCGCACGGCGACCGACATGCCCAACGACCTGCTCGAGGAGCTCGCTCAGATCGAGCACATCGAGTACGTCAAGCAGGCCAACGACGACAACCTCGATCTCGTCGACGGTCTCGGCGTCTACGCCGGCAACGACGACACGCTCGTGCGCACGCTCGACATGGGCGGCGAGGGCGGCATCTGCGTCGCCAGCCACCTCGTCGGCGAGGAGATGCAGCGCATGGTCAGCGCCGAGGCGCAGGACCGCGCCCGCATCGATCGCTCGCTGCGGCCGATCTACCGCGCGCTGAGCGTCACGACGAACCCGATCCCGCTGAAGGCCGCGCTGAACATGCTGGGCCACGACGTCGGCGGGCTGCGTCTTCCGCTCGTGGAGGCCACCGACGGCGAGTGCGACGTGATCCGCGCCGCGCTCGAGCGCTGCGGCCTGCTCGGAGCACGCACTTGAGCGGCCCGCTGCGCGTCCTGCCGCTGGGGGGTCTCGGGGAGATCGGCAAGAACATGACGGTCGTCGAGTACGAGGACCGGATCGTGCTCGTCGACGTCGGTCTGCGCTTCCCGACGGCGGACATGATGGGGATCGACCTCGTCCTGCCCGACTTCGCCTACCTGCGCGGGCGCGTCTCGGACATCGAGGCGATCGTCGTCACTCACGGCCACGAGGACCACCTCGGCTGCCTGCCGTTCCTGCTGCGCGAGCTCGGCGTCGACGACGCGCCGCCGGTGTACGGCGGGCCGCTGACGATGGCGATGGCGCGCTCGAAGCTAGACGAGCACCGGCTGGCGCGCGACGTCGAGGTCGTCGACGTCAAGACCGGCGAGCAGATCGAGTGCGGGCCGTTCGACGTCGAGATGATCCACATGACGCACTCCATCCCGGATTCGAGCGCGGTTGCGCTGACGACCGACCTCGGGACCGTGCTCGTCACCGGCGACTACAAGTTCGACCAGACGCCGGTCGACGGCGTTCCCGCTGACGTCACGCGCCTGGCCGAGCTCGGGCGCGAGGGACTGCTGCTGTTGTGCGGCGACTCGACGAACGGCGACCGCCCGGGCTTCGCTCCGAGCGAGAAGGTCGCGGGCCCGAATCTCCAGGACGTCTTCAGCCGCTGCGCCGGGCGCATCGTCGTGACGTCGTTCGCGTCGAACATCCACCGCGTGCAGCAGGTCGTCGACGCCGCGGCGGCGTTGAACCGCAAGGTCTGCCTCGTCGGGCGCTCGATGCGCAAGAACACGAACATCGGCCGCTCGCTGGGACACATCAACCTTCCCGAGGGGATACTGATCGGCCCGCGCGAGCTGTCGGACTTCGCCGACGAGCGGCTCGTGATCATCTCCACCGGCTCACAGGGCGAGCCGCTGAGCGCGCTGCGGCGGATGGCCCACCGCGATCACCCGCAGGTCGAGCTGCACGCCGGCGACACGATCGTCTTCAGCGCGACGCCGATCCCCGGCAACGAGCGCGCCGTCAACGAGACGATCGACCGTCTCTACCACATCGGCTGTGACGTGATCACGACGAAGGACGCGCCGATCCACGCCTCCGGTCACGGCTACGCGGAGGAGATCAAGCTCATGCTCAACCTCACCAAGCCGCGCTACGTCATGCCGTTTCACGGCGACCACAAGCGCATCCACCTGCACGCGAAGCTCGCCGAGGCCGTCGGCGTGCAGCCGGAGAACATCTTCAAGGGCGAGAACGGGCTGCCGCTCGAGCTCGACGCGAAGGGCGCGCGCTGGGCCGACAAGGTCCAGTCCGGGATGATCTTCGTCGACGGGGTCGACATCGGTGACGTGACCGATGTCGCGCTGCGCGACCGCCGCATGCTTTCGGCCGACGGCATCTTCGTCATCGTGGCGACGATCTCCGAGCAGGACGGCTCCTCGGTCGCCGAGCCCGAGGTCATCTTCCGCGGCGTGCCGTACGCCGGCGAGGCCGGCAAGCTGCTCGATGCGCTGCGCGACTGCGTCGAGAGCTCGCTCGATCGCGCGGCCAAGGAGGAGATCCGCGAGATCGACCTGCTCCAGGAGATCCTGCACGACGATCTCGCCGCGTTCGTGTACGACCGCATCAAGCGCCGGCCGATGGTGCTGCCGGTCGTCGTCGAGGTGTAGCGAGGAGCATGTACGCCGCGGCGCCGGGCGGGTTTCTGGTCGGTGCGTCGGTTGCGGTCTCCCTGCGGGGCGACCGGCTCAACGCCCGCGGATCTACAGCGCGGTGAAGCGCGCCGCGAGCATCCCCGCGGCGACTTCACACCGCGCCGCCGCACCCGCCTCACAGAACTTGCGTGATGCGATCGGCCCCGTCCGGACAGCCCCGCGAGAGGTTGTGCCTGGCCCCGCCGGTGCCGATCGGTGTCCGGACCGTGGGAGTCGGGCTACCTCGCCTACTGCATCACTTTTGCCCAGAGCGGCCGGTGGTCGGAGACCTTCGTGCGAGCGACATCCGCGCTATCGACGGTCACTCCCCGCACGAAGATGTAGTCGATCTTGCGGTCCCGGGGGTGCCACTGTATCTCCGTGCCCTCGCCAGCGTCACGGTTGTAGCCGCTCTTTTCCGTGCTCGGTCCGGAATCGACCTCTATGAAGGGCCCGAACGCCCCGCCGCCGTAGCGGCCGTCCCAGAGCGGGTCGAGGGCGTCGTTACTCGGGCTGGTGTTGAGGTCGCCGCCGAGCAAAACGCTACGACCGGCGGCTACGGCGGGCAGAAGGAGGCGGTTCACCTCGTCGGCCTGCTCACGGCGGTTCTTGTCGCGATTCTCGCCGCCGTATGCAGTGAAGTGCGTCGAGCAAGCAAGGATCGAGCGCGGGGTCGTAATGTCCAAGCACACCATCTTGCGCTGTTCGTACTTGCCGGAGGGCAGGTTGTGAACCTGCGGCACCCCGGCCAGCGCGAAGCGCGACGAGCGATAGACGATGCCAATGCCGTACTCCGACCCGGGCTTGTCCTTGCGCTTGCAGCGTGAGCCATCGGTGCGCACAAATACCACGTTCCAGCCGTGGTGGGACAGCCCCCGCTGCAGCCGATCCGTCATGCCCCTGCACGCCTCTTGGAGGAACACGATGTCGGCGCCGCGGTCGGTGATGCTCCTGCTCACCGCGTCGGCCGTTGTGCCCCGATCCCCGTACTTGGAGTTACCGCCCGCCATGTTGAAGGTGCCGAGCGTGTAGCGTTGGGGGCCGACGGCCGGCGGCGACACCGGCGGACGAGGCGGAGCCACGCCGCCTCCCTCGCACATCGCGAGGCCGGCATCGGGCTCATCGTTGCTGCCGCCTCGGAAGTAGATCTCGTTGACCCAACCCCAGCGGTTGTCATCGGACAGTGTCCGCGCCCACCACGCGTTTCGGTACTGAGGGTAGTCCGCGTCCCGATACGCGGCCGGGGAGCGGCCGTCGGGCGTTCGCGATTGGCACACGAACCAATTTGCGCTGCCGGCCCGCACGAGGCGGCCGACCTTGGTGGGCTGTCCGCTGGCTGCAAACGCGTGGACCGGGATAGAGCCCTGCCTGGGCGTGAACAGTGGGCATCTCTGCACCGTTCCGAAGGTGGGATGCTGAAACGGCGCTGCGCACGGATACGCGTCTGTCGCCGACGCCGGGCTCGGCCCGAGCACGAGGAGGCCGGCCGTGGCGACGACCAGCGTGCCGAGAGCTCTGAGCGCTTCTTGTCTCCATTCTCGCCCACTGCGGCTTGGGCATTCCCGCTGCGTGTTTCCACGAGAACTCCCGCGCGTGCCAAAGTGACTGTCGCTCTTGACCATCGCCCCCATCTCCTTTTTAGTAAGTCCCGCAGCTCGCGGGCGTCCCAGCTTTGCTGAGCCAGTCGACCCCGGCGTTGACTTCCTCGCGCCAGGCCCGCGGTTCCCGATGTGAGTGTGTTCGCTTGGCCCGGGCCGGCCGAAGCAGGGCCGGTGGTGGCGTCACGGCCGCGTTGGCGGTCATCCCTTCGCCTCACGGGGCTCTAGCGCGATGCTGCGTGGCAGGCGGCGTGCGAGCGAGTGCGGCATCCACCAGGCGCGCTGGTCGAGCAGTTGCATGACGGCGGGGACGATCAGGCAGCGGATGAGGAACGCGTCGAGCAGGATCGCGACCGCGAGGCCGAGGCCGAACTGCTGCAGCATCCGCTCGGGGCTGAGCACGAAGGCGCCGAAGACGACGATCATGATCGCGCCGGCGGCGGTGATCACGCGCCCGGTGGTGGCGAGGCCCTCGCGGATTGCCGCTGGCGCGTCGCCCGTGCGCTGCCATTCCTCGTGCATGCGTGAGACGAGGAAGACCTCGTAGTCCATTGACAGCCCGAAGACGATCGCGAAGATCATCACGGGGCCGAAGGCCTCGATCGGACCGCTGTCCGCGAAGGCGAGCGTCACGACGCCGAGCGACGCGCCGATCGTGAGCAGGTTGAGCAGCGCGGCCTTGAGCGGGATCAGGACCGAGCGGAACACGACCATCAGCAGCAGCGCGGAGAGGCCGACAACGACCGCCAGGAGCTGCGGGAGGCGGTCTTTGACGATCGCGGTGAAGTCGGCGGCGGCGGCCGTCGGCCCGCCGACCAGATAGGTCGCGCCGGTGCGTTGCGCAAGCGACGGCAGTACGTCGTCGCGCAGGCGCGCGAGGAGCTCTTGCGTCGCCTCGTCCTGCGGCTTGGAGGCCGGGAACGCGACGACCGTCGCGACGTCGCCCTCGCCCGCGGGCGAGGTCACGCCGGCGATTCCCGGCGTTTGTGCAAGCGCGCGTCGCAGCTGGCTGTCTGCGTTCCGACCGCCCTTGGCGACGATGACCAGCGGTCCGCTGAAGCCGGGGCCGAAGCCTTCGGCGAGCAGGTCGTAGGCCTGCCGGCTGGTCTTGGAGGGGTCGTCGGTGCCGGCGTCGGCGAAGCCGAGGGGCATGTCCAGCGCGGGCGCCGAGAGTGCCAGCAGCAGCGTGACGGCGAAGAGCAGCGCCGGCCACGGGCGCCGCTGCACGAACGCCGACCAG
>JALZJA010000502.1 GCA_030860005.1 Actinomycetota bacterium | reverse complement strand
CCACCTTCAGCCCGCCGACGTTGACGGCGCGCAGCAACGCGACATGAGTCGCCATAGCCGGCACTCTCCCACCGCGGCATCACCGGCGGTAGCAGGAGGCGGTCATCGCGATCGCAACGGGCCAGATCCTTCGCGGTGGATTGCCAGATCGGGCGTTGGGGATGGTGTGAGAATGGGCGGCCATTCGTCGCGACGAGCTGGCTGCCAAGTGGCGTGCATCCAGGTGCCCGAGCAGCCGGCGCCGATCGCACCGCTGTCATGAATCCATCGCGTACGACCATCACCGGGTTGAGCCGCTCGCTGAGCGCTGGGTTCGACTGACCTTCGGAGACGGCGCGGTGCACGAGGTCGATCTGTCGGGGCTTCTGGCGGTCGGCGGCGTGTTCGCTTCGACGGCTGTTCGAGCAGTTCGCGCGGGGCGGCAGAGTTGCTGGTGTGCCCGATCTGCGTGACGGCGCGCAAACTGGACGCCGACAACTTCGTTCCCAATGCCCGCCTGGCGGGAGCCACGCCGAGGTGGGAGTGGCTCGGGGACGAGGGCTCGACGGTCTTCAGCTACTGAGATTCGCGGCGGGCGGGGTGCTCGCGTCTGGCGGTGGCGGCGACGGCCGTGCTCGACTGAAGCCGCCAGCATGCAACAGGCTGCGCAGTCGGGCACGAGAGTTCTTTAGCACCGCGTAATCCATGGTCACCGGGTCGCCAGCGCTGGGCTGGTCCATACCGACAGCTCGAAGACGGTTCTCTGCGCTCTGATCGATGCGCCGAGTCCCATGCGCGTACGCGTTTCTCACGACCCCGACCTCTACGGCACCGGCGACTCCTTCCTTGACCGAGTCCCACGTTGCTCCATTTGTGGCGAGCAGACGGGCGCCCCAGTCCTCTATCCCACCGAAGTCACGCACATCCGCGGACAGCCGATCGGAGGCGGCCGTCTCCACCAGTGCGTAGCTGTGGAGGAGCACGGAGGCATAGAGGGTGTCCTCGTCTTGGATGGCGGCAAGGTGCTGTCCTAGCGCGACCCTGTACCCGCCCTGACCGGTGGGTGCGTAGATCTTCACGTCTTCTGCGGACTCGATCTCGAGTGACGCCCATAGATTTCGCTCTCGCGCGAATGCGAGGCGTGCGCTCTCGAGGAAACGAGTGATGCGCCCCCACTCCACCCACACCGGGACCGGCGCAACGCCGGTATCTGAATCCATGTCGTGACTGTCGGACGACAATCGTCGATGACCAAGCAGACGCGGCCTGCGCCGCACGTTCGGCCAGCTAAATGCTTCGGAGACCCGGGCTGCTGCTTCGGACGCGAGGAGGATCCGCGCCAGACGTGTGTCAGCGCAGTGCGCGGACGGCGCGTGCAGCGTCGAGCGCGAGGCGTCCGTCTGACTGGTGCGTCGGGCCGTAGCGGCGCTCCTGGTAGGTGAAGGGAACCAGGTTGAGAACGGCGAAGGCGCTGCCGAAAGTCGTTGCCCACAGAAGATCGTGAAGTGCCCCGTGCTCAGGGACTGTGGCAAGCGCGGGGATGCTGATGAGAAGACCGGCGGCGGATGCGGCCGGTCCCGCCAGAGCGTTGAGAAGGATGTCTTGCGCGCGTGCGCGCGAGGCGTCGAACTCTGCTGAGCCGGCCATCCGCGTCGGGGAGCTGAAGGCCTTGAGCGACATGGAGATGTGGCCGAGATGCAGTTGCGCAAGCTCGCCGAATGATCCGATGGTGACTGTCACCGGGGTGTCGAGGAGCCGTCGTGCTGCCATCGCGTGACCGATCTCGTGAACCAGGACCACGGGGATCGCGCCGAGCGCGATGTAGAGCAACCACTCCGGCATGCCTGGCGCGGAGTTCATGAAGTTGTAGATCCCGGCAGCCGCGTCATACAGCGGAGCGCCGTCGGTTGCGTCTGCCACGACGACAGTGAGGATTGCCAAGATCAGCAGCGCGGTGATTGCGTTATTGCGAGTCGGAAAAGAGGCATGCGACCCACGGTTCTGCGCAAGAACGCCGCGTTCTCGTCGTCGGCGATGACGTCGCTGTCGTGATGGGGGCGTCCCCTCGGCGCCCGTCAGGCGCCAGAAGGCGTCCTCATCTGGCAGATCTTTGTGCGTTAGCACCTGCCAGCTATCGGCAAGCGCAACCAAGCCGGTCAACAAATCGACGAAGCAAACGACGAACGCTCTACTGCATCGCGCGAGGAGGGGTGCTAAGTCGCGTACTTCCGCTTCGCGCGCAGGGCGACTCGTGCCTGCCCCGTGCTGCACGCGCGGCAGGGCCGCGGGGCGCCTACCACGAGGAGAGGGCGGCCACGAGAACGCCGGCTGGATCCACAGGGTCGGCTCGGCCGACCTTCCATCCCGGCCTCGCGACGGTTGGCCACCGAGCAGTCGTAGCGACCCGGCACACTTCTCACACCCTGACCACGGAAAGTAGCCCGATGCGCGTCCACAAGTGGTGGACTCTCTTGGCCGTCTCGATCGGGACGTTCATGCTGCTGCTCGACGTCACCGTCGTCAACGTGGCCCTGCCCCGGATCCAGGGCGACCTGCGCGCCGGCTTCGATGAGTTGCGCTGGGTGATCGACGCCTACG
>JALZJA010000501.1 GCA_030860005.1 Actinomycetota bacterium | reverse complement strand
GGGCGGGCCGGGGAAACGCGCCGACCCGAAAGGGTGGCAGCGCCCCGGTCCGACCCTACTGGGCGATCCTCGAAGACGAGTTTGAGTTGTTGCTGGTCAACGCCCGTCACGTCAAGCAGGTCCCCGGCCGCAAGACCGACCTCTCCGACGCCGAGTGGCTGGCTGACGTGGCGGCCCACGGGATGATCCGCCCGAGCTTCGTGCCGCCACCGGCGATACGCCAGCTGCGCGAGCTGACGCGCTACCGCAAGACCCAGATCGACGCCCGCGTCGCCGAGGTCCAGCGCCTGGAGAAGGTGCTCCAGGACGCCGGGATCAAGCTGACGTCGGTCGCGTCGAAGGTCCTGACGCAGTCCGGGCGCTCGATGATCGAGGCGCTGGTCGCGGGCGAGCAGGACCCGGCGCGGCTAGCCGCGCTGGCGAAGGGCAAGATGCGACCGAAGATCCCGGCGCTGACCGAAGCGCTGGCCGGGCATTTCGGTGCGCATCACGCCGTCGCCGCGCGTCGCATCCTCGCTCACCTCGACTTCCTGGGAGAGACGATCGCCGACCTCACCGAGCAGATCGACGCACGCACCGCGGACTTCGACGCGGTCTACGAACTGCTGCTCCCCGTGCCCGGCTTCGAGCGTCTGACGATCGACGTCATTATCGCCGAGACCGGCGCCGACATGGCCCGCTTCCCGACCGCCGCCGATCTGGCGTCCTGGACCGGGCTCTGCCCCGGGAGCCACGAGTCGGCGGGCAAGCGCCGCCGTGTCAGCACGACGCCCGGCAACCAGTGGCTGCGACGTGCCCTCATCGAGGCGGCCCGCGCGGCGGCGCGGACCAGGGGAAGCTACTTCGGCGCCCAGTACCGCCAGATCGCCCGCCGCCGCGGGCCCAACAAGGCCGCCGTCGCCGTCGCGCACTCGCTGATCGAGCTCGTCTGGCACCTGCTCAGCAGCGGCGAGGTCTACCAGGACCTTGGCGAGGACTACTTCAACGCTCGGCGCGACCCCGAGCGTCGCGCGCGCAGCCTCGTCGCTCAGCTCGAGGAGCTCGGCTACGCCGTCACGCTCGCAGCCCCACCCGCCATGCCCGCATAGCCGCCTGCTGATCGCGCCTGCCCCCGCCTCGGCTCGCCCGCAGCGGCCGAGTAGCTCTCCCACGGCCAACACCGGTGCAAGACGCGACGCATTTCACCCCAGATCGAACATCGCCTGTTTAGCTACATCTCCCGCAACTGGCGCGGACGGCCACTGGACTGCCGACAGACGATCGTCTCGCTGATCGGCGCCACGACCTCGACCGCCGCGCTGAAGGTCTACGCCCAACTCGACGAGCGCGACTACCCCGACAAGATCCGCATCACCGACGCCGAACTCGCCGCCGTCAACCTCACCCCCGACGACTTTCACGGCGACTGGAACTACAAGATGATCGACGCTTCCTAACCCGTGGTAGGTTGCCGCCCGAAAAGGGCCGGGGGTGACCCGGCGAAGCAGTGCGGGCGTTGAGATTTTGGGGCCGGGTTGGGCGGGGCCCTCTCGCTGCGCAGCACGAAGAACATCGGAGGGGACGGCTCAATGGCCACCGGCACCGTGAAGTGGTTTAGCGACGACAAGGGTTTCGGCTTCATCACACCTGATGAAGGCAGCCGCGACCTGTTCGTCCATCACACCGGAATCGTCGCGGACGGCTACCGCTCGCTCGCCGAGGGCGCGCGAGTGTCCTACGAGGAGGAGCAGGGCGACAAGGGTCCGAAGGCGGTCAACGTCACGAAGCTCTAGAGAACCGCTTCACATCGGTTGAAGTGAGAAAGGCCCGTTCGCCGCAGGCCTTTCTGCTGCGTGAGACGAGTCCTAATGATCCGCGACCGTGGCGCCTTCGGGCACCATCGGCCGGAACTCGTTCGCCCACTGCTCGATGCCGCCCGCCATCGAGTAGGCGTCGTAGCCGGCGCGACGGAACGCCTGGGCGGCGAAGGCCGAGCGCGATCCGAGCCGGCAGTGGAAGATGACCGGGCGGTCGCGGTCGATCTTCTCGGCGTTCGAGGCCAGGCGCTCCATCTCGATGTGGAGTGCGCCCTCGATGCGGCCCTCGTCCCACTCGTACTGCTCGCGCACGTCGATGACCTGGGCGCCGTCGGAGGCCAGCGCCTCGGCGGTCTGCTCGGTCGTGACCTCGATGTCGTTGGAGTCAAAGACGGATGGCATGTGATGGAACCGTAGCCGCTTTGACCGAATGCCCCGAGCCCGATGAGCGACGCGATCCGTTACCAACCGACGGTCAAGAAGCGCGCTGCAGGGCACCTTCGTCGGTGCGCTGATGGCCTCGGGCGCCGGCGGGGCGCTCGCCCCACCGGCCGAGTAACCGCTACCTCAAGCGGGCGTGGCCCAGGCCATCGGCACGTCGTCGCGCTTCTCCGCGATGACGGCCAGGTAGTGCAGCGGCTCGCCCTCCACCGACACGCGGTGGCGGTAGCGCACACGCGCGCGCTCCTCGACCACGCCCTCGTCGAACATGCGCTTCATGAAGCCGCCGAACCCGGACGGGTCCCTCTCTTCGAAGAAGCGGTCGCGCAGGTTGAACGCGATCCAGCCCGGCGAGGCGACGAAGTTGAACGCCTCGGCGAACGCAACGGGCGGCACGTCTCCGAAGCCCAGCGCGGCGACGCACGTGAGCGCGTTGAAATTGTGCTCGGTCAGGTCCTCGCGCTGGTCGGGCTCGAGCTCGGTCAGATCAAGCGCGTAATAGTCCTCGTAGAGCGCTGGCCTGTCGCGCTTCGCGGCAACGCGCGCCTCCTCGAGCAGGTCGACGCCGACGATCTCACCGACGCCGAGCTCGGCGAGCTGCTCGGCGACCATGCCGTTGCCCGCGCCGAAGTCAAGCGCGGTCAGTTTTGCTGCATCGACGCCGGCCTGGTCGAGTTGCTCGCCGAGCAGCCCGCAGACAACGCGTGGCGAGTCGCAGTCCAGTTGCTCGGCGAACAGCTGCTCATAGAGGCCCGGCACGTTGTAGATCTCGGCGTAGTCGTGCAGGCGTATTCGGCGTCGTTCGTCGCCGATCTCGATTTCGATCCACTCTTGGTCCTGGTCGAGACCGCTTCCTGACTCCGGCAGATGGAGCGCGAACTCCTCCTTGTCCAACGTGGCCATTTGGCTTCCTCTGGTCGATGATGAACGTGGGCTAAACGCGCACGATGTGTTCGTTACCCGGCTTTTAAGAGGTCAAACGACCGTGTACGTCCTGCCTGCACGCCACGTCGGCGGTAGCGCGGGGCCAGCGGCACGCAGGCATTCCCTGATGGACGAACCGATCATGGAGCTCCGTGACCCTACCGAGAGATGGTCTCGCGCCTCGCCCCGATCGCCGTGAACCGCGTCGTTCTGTCGGTCGCATGCGGGGCCGAGGAGACGATGGCGACCGGTCACCCGCGCCGTCGACGGCCTCCAAGCGCGCACCACGCGAGCGGAATGATGGCCACCCGCTCGACCTCCCAGACGGCGTTCCGCTGCGGGCGCCGGGCGGGGCCGACCCCGCTCAGGCGAGCGTGCGACCTCGCCTGCCCAGTGGCGCGGTCCTGACCGAGAGGGCTGGGCCGGCGGCTCAGAGGTACGGGTCGCGATCCACCCGATCGCGTGTAACGACGGGGCTACGCTGTGCCTGCGTCATGAGGAACAGCGAGATCAAAAGCCCGAGGATTCCGACGATCATGAGGATCAGGCCGACGGTTGAGAGCTTGACGCCCTCCACGGAAGCCGTCACCGCGAAGCGGAGGATCGCCCCCACGGCGATGAGGAATATGGAGGTGCCAATGCCCATCCCGAGCTTATTCCCCGCTGCCTGGATGGCTAACCGCCGAGTGGCCGAAGGTACGATGGGTCCGTGTCCACGACGATCACAGGCTTGTACGACATTCCGCAGGACCTCGGGGACCTGCGGGCGATGATCCGCCAGCTCGCGCGGGAGCGGATCGCTCCGCGCGCGGCGCAGATCGATCGCACCGCCCAGTACCCGTGGGACGTGCGTGAGCTGCTCGCCGAGCACGACGTGCTCGGCCTCCCCTTCGAGGAGGCGTACGGCGGCACCGGCACCGGCACGCTGATGCTGCAGATGGCGGTCGAGGAGATCGCCGCCGCGTGCGCATCCTCGGCGCTCATCCTCATGGTGCAGGAGCTGGGAACGCTGCCGATCCAGCTCTTCGGTACCGACGAGCAGAAGCAGCGCTTCCTGCCGCGCTGTGCGAGCGGCGAGTGGTCGCCGGCGTTTGCGCTCTCCGAACCCGAGGCGGGCTCGGACCCGGCGGCGCTGAGGACATCCGCGGTGCGGACGGACGACGGCGACGAGTGGGTCATCAACGGCCAGAAGAACTGGATCACCAATGCCGGCGTGGCCGACTTCTACATCGTGTTCGCCAAGACCGATCGTGAGACGAACCGCAGCTCGGCCTTCATCGTGGAGTCCGACCGCGCGGGCTTCGATCCCGGCCAGCTCGAGCACAAGCTCGGCATCAAGGGATCGCCGACCGGCTCGCCGTCGTTCACCGACGTGCGCGTGCCGGCCGAGAACCTCATCGGCACCGAGGGCAAGGGCCTGTCGGTCGCGCTCGCCACGTTGCAGCGCACGCGCCTGGGCGCGGCGGCGCAGGCGGTCGGGATCGCGCAGGGCGCGACGGACTACGCCGCGCGGTACGCCCGCGAACGGATCGCGTTCGGCAAGCCGATCAACGAGCTTCAGGGCATCCAGTTCAAGCTCGCCGACATGGAGACGCGCACCGCGGCCGCCCGCGAGCTGCTCTACAAGGCCTGCGCGCTCGCCGACCGCAACGACGCCGATCTGGGCAAGTACTCCTCGATGGCCAAGCTGTTCGCGTCCGACACCGCGATGGCGGTGACGATCGAAGCGATCCAGGTCCTCGGCGGCTATGGCTACGTCAACGAGTACCCCGTGGAGCGGATGATGCGTGACGCGAAGATCACCCAGATCTACGAGGGCACGAACGAGATCCAGCGGGTCGTCATCGCCCGCACGATGAAGTAGGCCGTGCGGTGCGCGCGCCATCGCCTCGGCGGGTCCTGCTGGCGGCGCTGTTCGCGCTGTGCGCCGGGCTCGGCGCGGTCGCGCTCATCAACGGCTTCAGCCTGTCGACGCCCGTGCGCCTGCTGCAGGGCATCGCGCTCGCCGTCCTGGCGATCGGCGTCATCGGCGGGCTCATGATGTCGGTCGGGCTGCGAATGGCGGGCTGGAGCGAGCCCGAGTCCGAGGCCGAGTTCGAGCGTCTCGTGGAGGAGTCAGAGCGTCTCGCGCGCGACGGCGTCGCGGCCGAGCCGGACGAGGTGGAGTTCATGGACCTCGATCCCTACGACGACGAGGACTTCGCCGAGCTCGTCCGCGAGGCGATGGACGAGTTGCCCGACCTGCTCCAGCGTGCGCTGGAGCGCAACGTCGCCGTCGTCATCTCAGACGGCGGGCGCAAGGCGCGCGCGTATGGCCTGTATCACGGCGACGGGGTCGCGCGCGACGACGTGCCCGACCGGATCGTCATCTACCGCGACACGCTGCGACGCGACTTCGGCCACGATCCGGAACGGCTGCGCTCCGAGGTGACGCGGACCGTGCGCCACGAGCTCGCGCATCACCTCGGCGCCGATGAGCTCGGAGTGCGCGAGCTCGGCCTTTGATCCGCGTTCGCGAATGTTCACGCACCGAGTCGCGTGTTCACGTTACGGTCGGCTGACACCGTAGAAGGAGTTGCTGATGTCTGACTCGATGACCTTGCTCCGTGAGCGCAACCTCGCCGTCTGGTCGTCCGGTGACTGGGACGAGGTCGCGTCGAACGTCGCACCCGTGGGCCCGCGCCTGCTTGACCGGCTGCCCGTGACGGCTGGCACGCGGCTGCTGGACGTGGGCACCGGCAGCGGAGGGTCGGTCGCCATCCCTGCCGCCGAGCGCGGTGCGGTCGTGACCGGCTCGGACATCACCGACGCCTGGTTTCCCGCCGCCCGCCGGCGCGCGGCGGAGGCGGGGGTCGACGTGGAGTGGGTCGTCGGCGATGCGGCCGAGCTGCCCTTTGCCGATGACTCGTTCGATGTCGTCACGTCGACGTTCGGGCACATGTTCGCCCCCGATCACGCCGCGGCGGCGGGCGAGTTGGCCCGGGTCTGCCGCCCGGGCGGCACGGTCGGTCTGTGCTGCTGGACTCCGGAGGGCAAGATCGGGCGGATGTTCATCCGGCTGGCAGGCCACATGCCGCCGCCGCCCGAGGGCTTTCAGCCCCCGCCGCTGTGGGGCGTCGAGTCGCACGTGCGCGGGCTGCTCGCACCGCTCGGATTCGACCTCGAGCTGAGTCGCGAGAACGTCGT
Organism: Actinomycetota bacterium; assembly: GCA_030860005.1. Classification (GTDB taxonomy): domain Bacteria; phylum Actinomycetota; class Thermoleophilia; order Solirubrobacterales; family Solirubrobacteraceae; genus CADCVQ01. Next base: position 3,384 of record JALZJA010000501.1, on the reverse strand, counting down.
CATGACGTTCTCCTCAGCCGCGGACCAGGGGGACCATATGGAGCGCAATTTCGGTCCGCTGGTCAGCGCCAAGGCCGCGCTCGGCGACGGCTGGCCGGCTGTTCGCGCCGACTTCGATGCGTTCATGCTCGAGATGAACGAGGCCGACGACGGGACGCTCAAGACCACGAACGAGTACCTGGAGATCGTCGGGCGCCTGCCGCAGTAGCGCCTTCGTCCAGACGCGCGCGTCTCACATATCCTCGGACGGGTGATGGTCGTCATGCAACGCGGGGCGGCCGAGGCCGAGGTCCAGGCCGTGCGCGAGCGACCTCACCGGGCATCAACCAGGGCTGAAGGGCGGGGTCGTCGTTCACCAGAGTCGCGCGGGTGATCGCTTGTGCACCAAAGCGCTCACGGACCTCGTCGAGCGCCCGGTCGAGCGCGGCGTTGTCGGGTCCGTCGAGCGGCAAGGACAGCTGGGTGGCGCCGTCGTGCTCGAGGCTCGCGACGGTCACGCCGATGAGCGTCAGCCCACGGCCGCCGATGACCGGCTCGGCGGCAACGAGCAGCGCCCTGGCGGTGGCGAGCACGGTCGCGGTGGTCGCCGTCGGCCGCGGCAGCGTCCGGGTGCGAGTCGCGCGGGTGTAGTCGTCGAAGCGCAGCCGCAGCACCACGGTCTGGGCCGATTGCCCAGCGCGGCGCATTCGCCGGGTGACGCGGTCCACGAGCGCGGCGAGCACTCCGTCGATCTCTTCGGGCGAGATCTCGGAAAGACCCGCGCCGCGCTGCGAGCCGAACGAGCGCCGGCGGCGGCCCGTTCGCACCGGCCGGAGCTCACGGTTATGAGCGACGGCGTACAGCCGGCGGCCCGCGGCGCGCCCGAGAATTGCGATCACCGCGGGCTCACCGGCGTGTGCGAGGTCGCCCACCGACCTGATGCCGCGTGCCTGGAGCTTCTCGGCGGTCTTCGGGCCGACGCCCGACAGCCGCCCCACCGGCAGGGGATGCAGGAAGGCGAGCTCCTCGCCGGGCTCCACGACGAGCAGGCCGTCGGGCTTGGCGGCGCCGCTTGCCACCTTGGCGAGGATCTTGGTCGTCGCCACGCCGACGCTGATGGGCAGGCCGACCTGTTCGCGAACGTCGCTCCGTAACCGCCGTGCGATCTGCGGTGGTGACCCGCTGATCCTCTGCAGGCCACGGACATCCAAGAACGCCTCGTCGATCGAGAGGCGCTCGACGATCGGCGCGGTCAGTTCGAAGATCGCAAAGACCGCCTTGCTTGCCTCGACGTACGCCTCCCACCGCGGCGGGACGACGATCGCCTCCGGGCAGAGCCGGCGCGCGCGTGTGCCTCCCATCGCCGAGCGCACGCCGCAGGCCCGCGCCTCGTAGCTTGCCGCCATGACGACGCCGCCGCCGACGATGACCGGCCGGGAGCGCAGCCGGGGGTCGTCGCGCTGCTCGACCGACGCGAAGAACGCGTCAAGGTCGGCGTGCAGGATGGTCGCTTCCCCGGACAACGAACGTATGTTCGCATTAAGGTGCGCCGAGCGGCTGGTGACGGGCGCTCGCGCCGCTAGCGCTGGGCCATCAACGCCGGCGCGCTGTCGCGCTGACGGCTGATCGCCACGAGTGCGTCGACCGCGGCGTCGACGGGTGGCAGTTCGTCCGCGGCGGTGGCGATCCGCCCGGCTCTATCCCGGTACGAGCCATCGCTGAGCACGCGCTGCACCGCTGGGCCCAGCTCGCCGAGCGTGTCGGGCCCAGGAAGACCGAGGACCGGGCGGGTGCCGCGCTCCGCGCAAAGCGAGATGCCCGCGCCCGCGCGCGCGACGGCCGCCGCGTTGGCCCATTGATCGTTGCTGAACAGCGGCATGACGACCTGCGGCACACCGTGGCGGATCGAGCCGAGCGTGGTCCCGTAGCCGCCGTGGCCGACGATCGCCGCCGCATGCGCGGCCACGGCATCGTGCGCCACCCAGCGCTCGACGTGCACGTTGGACGGCAGCGGACCGAGCTGCTCAACATCTCTGTTGTCGCCGATCGTCACGAGGACCCGCGCGCGGAGCGGCGCGAGCTCGTCTATCGCCGCGCGGTACAGGCTGGGGTAGTACGGCAGGTGCTCAGCGGCGGTCACCGAGCCGAGGGTGAGGTAGACGAGCGGATCGTTGTTGCCTGGCCACCAATCCGGCAATGCGGGGGTGGCGACCGGCGCGTCGAGCGCGAAGCGATGGGTGAGCGCGGGCAGCGCGATCTCGGGATCCTCCAGCCTCTCGGGGACCATCGTGAAGTACGGCGTGTTCCGGAGCCGGTCGCCGGCCCGATCGGCGGACAGACCCATGTCGGCGCGCAGCCGATCGACCGTGCCGGCGGCCAGCTGGATGGCCTTCTCCTCGACCGCCGCCAGGCCGAGGCCGACGCGCACGAGCGCAATCCCGTACATGTCGGCGACGAGGGTCGACGCGAACTCGCAGCTCTCACGCAGGATGATGTCCGGCTGCCAGTCCTCCACGAGCGCGCGCAGACCCGGCAGGGCGGCAACGGTGTCGATTCGAGCGAAGAACTCGATCATCAGCTCGTTCGCCCGTTCGACCGAAAGCTCGGCGAACTGCGCCATCAGAGGCATCCACTCATCCGGCGGCGGGTCCTCGACGGGCGCGAAGGTCAGGCCGGTGCGCTCGACGTTGCCCCGGCGCTGGCGCTGCGCGGCGACGAGCACCTCGTGCCCGGCGCGAACACAGGCATGGCCGAACGGCGCCAGCGGCAGGAGGTGGCCCGCGCTGCCCCGCGTTGTCATGAGAACCCGCACTGCCTCATTGGAACAGCACAGCGACCGCACGAGCCTACGGCTGACCGGTGTCCACCGGTACGGGTGGCTTCACTCCAAGCGGCGCGGCGGCGCAGCCGAGCCGCTCGCGCGGACCTCACCTGGCCCCAGCCGTTCAGCTGGCACAATGTGTCGTGGAGGCCCGGCGAGTGCGACGCCGGCGTGAAAGACGTCCCCGTGGAGTGCGACCGCCGGGGGCACAACCGACCACAAGGAGCACCTCATGCCAGAAGCAGTGATCGTCGACGCGGTCCGCACCCCGATCGGCCGCGCGTTCAAGGGCACGCTTGTCAACGTCAGGGCCGACGAGCTCGCCGCAACTCCCCTTCGCGCGCTGCAGGAGCGCAACCCGGAGGTCGACTTCGCGCAGACCACCGACGTCATGATGGGCGCGGCGTCGGCCATCGGCGAGCAGGCCTACAACGTCGGCCGCAACGCCTCGCTGCTGGCGGGCATCCCGCACACGGTGCCCGCCTGCACCGTCAACCGCTTCTGCGCCTCGTCGCTGCAGACGCTGCGGATGGCGTTCCACGCGATCAAGACCGGCGAGGGCGACCAGTACATCGCCGCGGGCG
>JALZJA010000409.1 GCA_030860005.1 Actinomycetota bacterium | reverse complement strand
ACGGCCTTCGTCGCGCGTAGCCCAGCGGCGAGGCCGACGGCGCGAACCGTCTCGACGAAACCAGCACGGCACATGAACCAGCCATCGGCTCGCTGCATGGCGTCGCGGACGATGTCGCTGCCAGGCTCGGCGACGTAGCGCTTGACCAGCGCGCCGGCGTCGAGGTAGAGCCTCAGCGCTCGGCGTCCCGCTCGGCGAGCACCAGTGCCGAGGCACTGCTGGCTGTGGCTGGTTTGGGGGCCCGCGTTGGCCGCGCGCGTGCAGGAGGCACGAGTCGACCACGCGCGACGAGCTCGCGCAGCCGATCGTCGCCCGCCGCGGCGCCGGCAGGGACGATGTCCGCGACCGGGTGACCCCGGAGGGTGACGCGCACCTGCTCGCCCCGGCTCACCGCGCGCAGGGTCTCGCTGAGCGAGCGTTTGAGCTCTCGAACACCTATCTCACGCATGTGACCACTGTACAAGCCAAGAGGCCACTTGCCCATCGCGGGCTCTCGCTCCCACTCGCGGCACGCTAGGCGCCCCGGAATTACCTGAAGCCACGCCGATCGCCCTAAGCTGTGGGCGCATGGCGAACCTGCTGATCGGCCCGATGCTGCGCTACGTCGGCGACACCGCGGCGACGGTCTGGCTGGAGACCGACGGCCCGTGCGTCGTCGAGATCCTCGGTCATCGCGCCGAAACCTTTCAGGTCAACGGCCGCCACTACGCGATCGTGGCGATCGGCGGGCTCGCGCCGGGCTGCTGCGTCGAATACGAGGTGCAGCTCGACGGCGTCCGGCGCTGGCCGGAAGCGGACGGCGCATGGCCGGCGTCGCGCATCCGCACCCTGCCCCGCTCGGGCCCGATCGAGCTGGTCTTCGGTTCCTGCCGGGTGACGCGCCCGCACCGCCCGCCGTACACGCTCAGCCCCGACGAGCATGAGCTCGGCACCGGCATCGACGCTCTCTACGCGCTCGCTGTGCGCATGTGCGGCCAGCAAGCCGAACGCTGGCCGCACATGCTCTTGCTGATCGGCGACCAGGTCTACGCCGACGAGGTCTCGCCCAAGACGGCCGAGTTCATCCGCGCCCGCCGCGACGTGAGCCAGCCGCCGGGCCTCGAGGTGGCCGGCTTTGAGGAGTACGCCCGCCTCTACCGCGAGGCGTGGGGCCAGCCCACGCTGCGCTGGCTGCTCTCGACCGTGCCGACGGCGATGATCTTCGACGACCACGACGTCCACGACGACTGGAACACCTCGTCGGCCTGGAAGGCGAAGATGCGCAAGCAGCCTTGGTGGCCGGACCGGATCGCCGGTGCCCTCGAGACCTATTGGGTCTACCAGCACCTGGGCAACCTCTCCCCCGCCGAGCTTGAGAACGACCCGCTCCTGCAGCGCGTGCAGGACGCCGACGACGCGGGCCCGCTGATGCGGGAGTTCGCCCTCGCCGCCGACTGCGAGGGCGGCGGCGGCCTGTGGAGCTTCGTCCGCGACCTGGCCGGCACCCGGCTCGTCGTGCTCGACGGGCGCGAGGGTCGGATCCTCGACGAGGGCGACCGGGAGATGTTCGACGAGAACGAGTGGCGCTGGCTGGCCGAGCAGACGACCGGTGACTTCGATCATGTCGTGCTCGCCAACACCCTCCCCGTCCTGCTCGCCCCGACCTTCCACTACCTCGAGGCGCTCAGCGAAGCCGTCTGCGCCGGTGCCTGGGGTCCGAGGGCTGCATGGCTGAGCGAACAGGTCCGCCAGGCGCTCGACCTCGAGCACTGGGCGGCCTTTCAGAACTCCTTTCACCGGCTGCTCGCCCTCACGCGCGAGGTAGGTGCAGGCCGGCGCGGGTCCGCGCCGGCCTCGATTCTGTTCCTCGGCGGCGACGTCCACCAGGGATACCTGCAGGAGGTGGCGTTCCGGCCGGCGGCCGGGGTGCGCAGCGCCGTCTACCAGGCGGTCTGCTCGCCGGTTCGCAATCCGCTCCCCCGCCTCCAGCGCGAACTGCTGCGGGTCGGCCATCGCGCGACCGTGCTCGGCCGGGCGTTGCGCCGGCTGGGTCACGCGGTGGGCGTGAGGGATCCCGAGGCTGGCTGGCGGTTGGCCCAGAAGCCAACCTTCGACAACCAACTGGCCACCCTCCGCTTCGACGGGCGCCACGCCTGGCTGCGGATCGAGCGCAGTCACCCCGGAGACGGAGCCGGGCCCACCCTCAAGGCCTCGCTCGAGCGCCAACTCGCATA
>JALZJA010000500.1 GCA_030860005.1 Actinomycetota bacterium | reverse complement strand
ACTGTCCGGCCGGCGTCACGGGCTGGATCAACTCGAGCGTCCTGCGCTCGCGCGAGCGGGCCAAGCAGGAGATCGACGACGCGCTGAGGGTCACCGGCGGGGACTTCAACGGGTACTGAGCCGGCGGTCGGTCCGGGACGCGCAGGATGGCGCCCGCGGCGTACTCCGTCTTCTGTCCCACGAGGTCGCCTGCTCCCGGGTTGCCCGCCGGACCCTGCAGCCTTTTCGGACTCTGCGCGGCTCTCCGACCTAAACAACGGTCGGCAAGGCCGTTCATCCGTGGCGCCGGCAAGCCGTCGTCGCCATGTGCGAACATGTGTTCTCACTCGATTCGGATGGATATGGGAGGGGGCGTTGTTGCGGTCGTTGGCGGCGCGATCAGAAGATCAGCGAGTGGGTGCCTTTGGGGTCGTCGTGGGGGCGCTGGCTGTCGCGGCGCTCGCCGGCGAGGTAGAGACGTTCGCGCAGACGGTCGGCCCATTGGCGGGCGTCGGCCTGTCGTGCGAGGTCGAGCGTCATGAGCGCGAGGAGCTTGGCCATGCGGGCGCGGTTGGTAAACGAGCCGGCGCGCTGCGATGCGTCGGTCGACCTCGACGAGCGATTTCTCGACGGGCCCGGTCGAGTTGGGGCGATCAGGGTCGCGGGTCGCGATCTGTGCCGTGATCGTGGCGGCGTAGGTCTTGATCTAGCGCACGGCGAGCGTGAGCGGCCTGTGCTCGCCCGCACGGTGCTCGTCGTCGATCGCCTGCACGAGCGCGTCCCACGCCTACGCGACGCCCAGCGCGTCGGGCAGCGCGCGGGTGATCGGGTGCTCGCGGTCAGCGAGAACCGCGTCGGGCAGGTGCTCGCGAAGCTTGTGCGCGAGGTGCCACTGGCAGAGGCGATGTTCGGGGCCGGCGCCGAAGACGCTGTCGATCGCGCACGCCAGCGCGTTGTCGGCGTCGCTGACGATCACTCGTGGGGTGCCCTGCAGCGCGCCGAAGAACGCCTCCCAGGCGGCCTGGTCCTTGCGCGCAAAGGGCTCAAGGCGCCACGGCGTGGCCGCCACCCACGTGCCGGGCTTGCCCTGATCGCAGCCCATCGCGGCGAAGACATGAAAGCCGCGGCCGGAACGCCCACCGGTGTTGATGCGGAAGTTCTTGCTGTCGATCAGCAGCACGTCGGGCCAGCGCGCGGGCAGCTGGCCCGAGCACACCAAGGCGCTGAACACGTCGATCCAGTTGGCGACTAGCTGACCGTCGCGCGCGAGATCGCGTCGCCTCCAGGTCCGACGCGAGCCGCCGTCGGGCGACGTGGGCACGCGCCCCGCGTGGCGACGCGCGGCCTGCGCCGCGGTCTGCTAGCTGGCGCCCTTCGCGACCGCGACGAGCGCTTCGCCGACCTCGCGAGCGACAAAGCGATACTCCCGCGCGCCCGCCTGGCCCTCCCATGGCTCCAGCCCCGTCGAGCACTCCACGCAAAACGCCTGCGGTTCCCCCTGACGCGTGAGAACCGCTGTGAAGCGATGTCTCGCATCCCCGCTGGCCGGCACGCACAGCCAGCGCTGACGACGATGCGGAGCCTTGCCATACCAGCCGGCGCGCACAACGCGCGAGCCCGCGTGCTCAGCGACAGGACACTCAGAAACCTCCATCGCCCCACGACCCTAACCACCCGACCAGACCCATCCACTCAAGTCGAGTAAGGACATACGTTCGCATTAGCGGCGCGGCAACGCAGTCAAGCCCGCTCACGCGGACCTCACCCGGCCCCACGCGTTTTCGGCCTGGCAGAATGTGTCGTGGAGGCCCGGCGAGTGCGACGCCGGCGTGAAAGACGTCCCCGTGGAGTGCGACCGCCGGGGACACAACCGACCACAAGGAGCACACCATGCCAGAAGCAGTGATCGTCGACGCGGTCCGCACCCCGATCGGCCGCGCGTTCAAGGGCACGCTCGTCAACGTCAGGGCCGACGAGCTCGCCGCAACTCCCCTTCGCGCGCTGCAGGAGCGCAACCCGGAGGTCGACTTCGCGCAGACCACCGACGTCATGATGGGCGCGGCGTCGGCCATCGGGGAGCAGGCCTACAACGTCGGCCGCAACGCCTCGCTGCTAGCGGGCATCCCGCACACGGTGCCCGCCTGCACCGTCAACCGCTTCTGCGCCTCGTCGCTGCAGACGCTGCGGATGGCGTTCCACGCGATCAAGACCGGCGAGGGCGACCAGTACATCGCCGCGGGCG
>JALZJA010000364.1 GCA_030860005.1 Actinomycetota bacterium | reverse complement strand
CCGCCGGGTCGTCGTGCGCCCGCCAGCAGCCGCGCTCGAGCGAGCGCGCCTCGGCCACGACGTAGCGGCGGGCCACCTGCGCCTGCGCTGGGTCGAGGAAGCGGGCGAGGTCTGGGTCGGCATCGAGGACGCGCACGTCCCCAGCGGGCGCGGTTTGGACCGTGCGGCGCGCTGCCCGGACTGAGCGGGGGCGGGCCGCGGTTGCCAGAGCGGCGGTCAGGATAGGTTGTTGGCTGCCCTTCAGAGTGGGCAGGCCTCCTCCTCAGCCGAGAGTAGACCTCGATGAGTTTTCTTGCCTCGTCCCTAGTCCTTTCCACCAGCCAGCCTGGCGCAATCTTTCGGCAGGTAGTGAGGGGAAGGGGAAGCTGTCCATACCTAGCCATATGGTCACGGAATGGAGCAGTTGCGTGACTCAATGGCGCCGCTCGGCGCGATCGCGCCGGCCCGTCCTGCGTCCAACAAGGGCCGCCGCTTCCCGGCCGAGCTCCTCTCCCCCGAGGAGGTCCGCGAGTTGCTGCGCGCGTGCTCGAGCCGGGCGCCGACCGGCATCCGCAACCGCGCCCTGATCGCCGTCCTCTACCGCGGCGGCCTCGGGTAGCGCCATCATCCGCGCGAAATCCAACGATTAGTGTTTGTCGCCACTGACGCCGAGCGGCGGTGTCAGGACGGCTCGGTCGCTGTCATCCACGGCCCGCCGCAGCGGTCGCAGGTGCCCTGCGGGCGGCGGTGGCGTGTGCAGGTCGTAGCGGCCGAGCGAGTTGACGTGCGCGTGCGCGACCGGGGCGACGCGCGCGAGCGCGGGTTCGTCGGCGACGACGTTGGGATTGGTCGCGTGGAGGTGGTCGATCGACGCAGTCATGTAGCGGGCATTCCAGACCTGGACGGCGTTGACCAGGATCTGGAGGCACAGCGCGTGCCGGCGGTGGTCGTCTTCGTCAGCGGGTATCTGGGCGCGCGAGCCGATGACGAGGTGGCGGCGCAACGCGTGGAGCGTCTCGCCCTTGTTGAGCTGGCCCGCGATGCGGGCGCGCTCTGCGGGGTCGGCGCAGTAGACCAGGAGGAAGTTCGTGCGCACGATCCGCCCGTATTCGCCGAGGGCGGCGGCGAGCGGGCTCTGCGGCGTGGCGTTCTTCAGCCGGGTGATCAGCAGGCTCGCCGGGACCCAGCCGCGCTTGAGCGACGCAGCCGTTCGAAGCAGGTCGTCGTAGTGCGCGCGGATGCGCTCGGGGCGCGCGCGGGAGCGCAGCACCGCGTCGACGGGCAGGCCGGTCGGTGCGCCGAGGCGGTGCAGCAACAGGTCGCCGGCGTCCCGCAGGCGCGGGATGAAGCGCAGGCCGAGGAGATCGAAGAGCGCGAACACGATTTCCGTGGCGCCATGGGTGTCGGTCGTGTGCTCGGTGATCGGCAGCTGGGTGTGGAGGATCGCCTCGAGCGTGTGGATCGCTTCGCGTTCGGCGACGGACACGACCTTGGTGCCGTACTGGCTGTACTGGTCGCTGACCCAGTTGACGAGGTTCAGCGCGCCACGGCGGAACCCGAACTCGCGGGCCATGGCGTCCGCGGTGGCCGCGCGCCCGCGGGCGGGGGAGCGTTGCCCGTCGGAGCTCGAGAACGCGCCGGTGCCCCAGTGCGCGGCGAGCTGCAGCTGGTGCAGGTAGTCGACGAGGATGTCGTTGGCGGCCTGGAGTTGGTCGTCGCCGAGGTACCACTCGGTCGCCCACGCCAGCTGGCGGTAGCTCAGCGAGCAGCACTCGGCCATCCGTGTGGGCCCGAGGTTCAGGCCGCAGGCCAGCAGCGCGGCGTGCAGGTGTTGCTGCAGGTCAGCCATCCGCGGGGTCGCGCCGGCGGCGTGCGTGAGCTGGCCGGTGAACCCGGTCCATTGCTCGACCTCGGCCAGCAGGTCGGGGATGTCGATGCGCGGCGTGAGGCGATCCAGCTCAGCTCGCAGCCGTACCGCGGCCGGGGACTCATCCAGCGCATCTGGAGGCGAGAGCTCAAGGCGACCTGCGACGAGCCGGACACCGTCGCCGGCGTCCACCGCGGACTGCAGCCCTCTCAGCGCGTGCTGCTGGTCAGCTTCGAGCTGCCCCAGTCGCTCCTGGGGGTCCAGCGTGCGACCGAACGTCACGGCGAGCTCGTCGCGATCGGAGTGCCAGCGCTCGGCGGGCATGAGAAAGCCGGCAGGGTCGGCGTAGCGGCGCCCGATCGGGCGATACAGGCGTCCGGCCCTGAGCGCGTCGCGAACGACGAACCACAGCCCCAGCTCAAAGCGGGTGCGCTGCACGCGCCCGTCGTCGTCGAGCACCCAGGCGCGCCACGTCTTGGGCAGGAGCTCGACGGGCTCGTCGACGAACCGTCCGCGCGCCGCTCGCACCCGCTTCAGCGTGGCGAGCAGCTCGTCGTCGGCGCTCGTCGCGCCGCGTAACGCCACGGCATCAAGGACGGCGTGCATCGCCGGGCGCAGGTGGCTGTAGCTGCCGCGCACCTCGTCGAGTTGCTGCACATCGATCGGCGGCAGCTCACCCGGCGCGATGGCGGCCGCGGCGTGCAGGCGCTCAAGGCCGATCTCGGTGCGTACGCGCTCGATCGGGAGCTCGCCGGTGGCGGCGCACTCCAGCAGGATTCTGGAGAGGCCTTGGCCCAGGGCGGCGAGCTCATCGCGCCGGCGGGCGCTGCGCCTGCGCTGATCGTCGACGCGGCGTCGGGCGCGACCATCGGTGAGGCGCAGGAGCTTGTCGAAGAGGTCCAGCAGCTCGTCGCCGCGCTCGATCACCAGCGCCGCCAGCAGCACCAGCAGCAGCGGGTGGCGGCGCGCGGGCTCCAGGCGCCGCAGCTGCTGGGCGGTCATCCGCCGCCCGAGCGACTCAAGCGCGCGGCGCCGCGCCGGTGGCAGGGCGCTCACGTCGATCTCCGGTGCGCCGAGCGCGACAAGCCGGCGGTAGTGCTCGACTTGGCCGAGCAGCTCCCTCACGCCCGCGCGTGCGGCGCGCCGGCGCAAGTCCGCCAGGCCACTGGGCTGTCCGTCCCCAGCGTCCAGCAGCGCGTCGAGCTCGCGGCGGCGCTGCGGGCCCAGTTGGTCGACAACAAGCGCCTCGACATGGCGGTGCGCGTCAGCGCGCGCGGCCGCGATCATGCGCGTGAGCGTGTCGACGGGCGGGCGCAGAACCTGGCGCGCACGCAGGTGCTCGCCGACCAGCTCCATCACGGCCGCCGGGGCATCGTGCTCGACCGCGCGCTCGGTCAGCCAGTAACCGAGCCGCTCGCGGTCGGCATCGTCGACGCGCCGCCAGTCCAGATGGGTGAGCACCAGCTGGACGTGATCGCTGCGCGTCTGCGCGCGAGCGCCGTAGGCCAGCAGCTCGTGCGGGGCGGAGTCGACCTGACTGGCGACGAACGTCAAGGCTTCGGCGGGGATCGAGGCGATGTCGTCGGGCACGAACCCCAGGAACCGCAGCGCGCACAACGAGACGGCCAGGCCGAGCCGGTTCTCGGGCCCGCGCTGATCGAAGACCAGCGACCGGTCACGATCTGACAGCGCGAAGCAGGCGCGTAGATCCTCGACGGCGATGCGGCCCGGGAAGCGCTCAAGTCGCCTGCGCTCCGCCTCGTTCGGATATCCCACCCTCGGCCTCTCGTTCTGGTCAGTAGTCGATCTGCAGGTCCTCGACGGCGCGCTGGCGATCGGCGGCCGATGGCAGGGTGTACCGGCGTGTCGTCTCGAGCTTCTGATGACCCGCGAGCTCGGCGACCATCACCAGATCGTTTCCGCGGCGCACGAGCCCGGTCAGGCACGTATGGCGCAACGTGTGCGCCGATAGCTGAAGCCCCGCGGCGGCTGCCACCAGCCGAACGTCGCGGTCGGCCGAGCGGGCAGAGAGCCGTGCGCCGGTCGGGCCGACCCACAACGCCGGCTCGCCGCTGCGGGCGAGCGCGGCGCGCTGCTCGGTCCATTCCTCGAGCACTTGGCGCACGAGCGCGTTGAGCGGCACCTCGCGCCGGATCTCGCCCTTGCCAAAGACGACAAGCAGGCCCTTGCGCGTCGTGATCCTGACGTCGTCGACGTCCAGCGCGACGGTCTCGGAGATCCGCAGCGCGGTAAACAGCATCAGCATCACCAGCGCACGCGCCCGGACCGGCGCGCCCTCAGCGGCGCGCAGCAGCCGTCGCTGCCCCGCTTCGTCCAGGGCGCGCGGCGCGGCCTGCCCGGGCTTGTCGCGGCGCACATGGGGTCGTCCCAGCCCGAGGCAGCGGTACAGCGCGTCCAGCGACGCCAGCGCGAGGTTCACCGTCGACGCGGCCGCGCGCTTCTCGACCTGCAGATATCGGCGAAAGTCCCGGGCGGCGTGATCGCGCGCGAGCGGATCGGTCAACGGATCGCCCTGCCAGCCATCGCGGTCCGGGGTCTCCGCGAGCCAGGCGCAGTACGCGCGCACGTTGCGCGCGTACTCCCGCCGCGAGCGCTCAGCCAACGGCCGGCCCGCAAGCCAGCGCTCGAACAGCTCGGGCGCCTCGGTGAGCTCGACGACATCGCCCATCAGGCCGGCGAGCCTATTTGTCGCCGCGGCGGAAGCCTGTTCGTGGTAGCGCGCCGGCCGGGTTTGTCGCCACCATCACCGATTCGACGGCGACAAAGAGCAGTTAGCCGCCACCGTGCCGGGTCGTCGCAGGCCCCCGTCGCACGGTCCGGCAACGGTCCCCCAGTTTGCGGTGGAGTGTGAGTCTGCCTCGCGCGGCCGATACGTTGTCGATCGATGGTGACGCGCGATCAAAGCACGATCCACGATGTGCTCAGCGAGTTTCTCGCCGAGCAGCGCGAGCGC
>JALZJA010000330.1 GCA_030860005.1 Actinomycetota bacterium | reverse complement strand
CGCCTAACCCCCGTCCGCCTTTGCCTGGGCGGCGAAGCGCGTCGCAACGGCCTTCACCGACGGCTTGGCGCGCGAGCTCAGGTCGAACAGGCCCTTCTGGTTGACGCCCTTGACGAGCTTGATGCCGGGGACCAGGCCCTTGATCGAGCCACCGGCGAACGACGGGGTGACCGCGAAGTCGCGCAGGTTCCAGATGAGCGCGCCGGCGAGGTTGGGGATGGTCTGATAGGTCGACAGGTGCAGGTCGAGCAGGTGCGACTGGAAGGCGTAGCCACCCGGTGCCGTCGTCTTGTTGCGCCCGTTCGCCTCGGCGCCGAACTCGGTCACGGCGATGACCTTGTCCGGGAACACGTGACGCAGCCGGGTCAGTCGGCGGCGGATCTCGTTGCGCAGCCTGGTGGCGCTGGCGTTCGTCGACTCATACCAGCCGATGTAGTTCGTCCAGCCGATCATGTCGACGTTGCGGAAGATCCGCGACTCGCGCTTTGGCGGGTGCGCACCCCAGATGTCGAGCGCGACCGGCCGGCCCGTATCGACCTTCTGCAGCTCGGCCGCCATCGAATCGATGTACGGGATCTGTCCGGCCGGGTGACCCTGGTTGGCGACCTCGTTGGCGAGGTTCCACGTGATGACCGAGGGGTGCAGCTGGCTCTGGCGCATCGTCGTCCGCACGCGGTCCTTCGCCGTCTTGATGCGGTGCTTGCCGCGCGAGGTCCAGGCGCCCGGTGCGTCCGTCGGGCCCACGCCGAGCCAGACCATGATCCCGGCGGCATCGAGGCGCTCGAGCAGCCCCTCGTCGATCGGGTGCTGTGAGCGGGTGGCGTTGGCGCCGATCGCCTTCAGCTGCGCGACGATCCGGTCCTGGTCAGCGGGCAGCAAGCCATCGCCGCGCCGGTAGACGTCTTCATGGATCGACGCGCCGCGCATGCGGATCGGCTTGCCGTTGAGCAGCAGATCCTCGCCTTTGGTGCGTACCTCGCGCAGGCCGACGCGGGCGCGATAGCTCGTCTCGTTGGGCACGACGAGCGTGAGGTCCCACAGCGCCGGCTTCTGGGTGGACCAGAGGTCTGGATGTTCGATGCGTACCGTGCCGCGCAGGACGCTCGCGCCGCCGGCGGCCACCGGCTCGGGCGCGAAATCGATCTGGGCCTTGCGCCCGCCGCGCGTCAGCGCCCCGCGCACGCCGAGCGTGCGGACCGCCGCCGCGTTGTTGCGCACGTGCACCCGCATGGAGACGGTCGCCGCGCCGTCAGCCGCGAGCTTCGTCTCGATGTACGGGTACAGCAGCTCGCTGTCGGCAACCGGCCGGATCGTGACGCCGCGATTGATGCCCCCGAAGTTGAACCACAGGCGGTGCCAGCCGTCGGCCTTCATCGCCTTCGGGTTGCGCCAGTCGGCGCGCACGACGAGGTCGTGGCGCACGCCCGGACGCAGGCGCGCCCTGATCTCGAACGGCAGGTACTCGCCGGTGTGCGTTCCGACGCGCTTGCCGTCGAGAAAGATCTGCGCCTTGTGGTTGATCGACTCGAAGCGCACGACGTACGTCCGATCGACCGGCACGTCGAGATGCGTGCGATACCAGCCGACCGCGCCCTTGAAGTTCGCGACCCCCGCCTTCCCGCGGATCCTCGTGGCGTCGGGAACGAACGGCGTCTTGACGAGCCGACCGCCGAAGCCGCCGCGCCGCCAGCCGCTGCGCCTGCCGACGTTCCGCGGGTCGCGCCTGTAGCGCCACAGCCCGTCGAGCTGCGCGCGGCCGCCGGGGCCCGCGTGGATCGCCGGCTGGCCGCCGTGGGGCGCGAGGATCGTGCCCGCCACCGCCGCCGTGGGCGCCTGGCGCGCGGCCGAGTCGGACGAGTCCGTCGAGGCGGCCGCGATCGCCGCCAGTGCGAAGGCGAGCGCGATCAAGCCGCCACCCGAGGCTGCTAGTCGCCCGTTCACCCGACCCTGTTCATCAAGAATGTTCAAGTTCCTGCGCCGGCGCTTTTGCGTCGGCTCGGCGCCGCGCCAGCGCTCAGGCTCTCCGGCGCCGGATCTCGAGTCCCCGTGAAGCCGGCGGGATGAGAATGTAGCGTTCCCGCACAAGCCATGGGCCGCACGTACGACACCATCGACGAGCGCTTGACGGGCTGGATCGCGCGCCAGCCGCTGTTCTTCGTCGCCAGCGCGCCCCTGGATCCCGACGGCCACGTCAACCTCTCGCCGAAGGGTCCGATCGGCTCCCTGCGCGTGCTGGGCCCAACGACGATCGCCTACCTCGACATCGTCGGCAGCGGCGCGGAGACGATCGCGCACCTGCGCGAGAACGGTCGCCTGGTGATCATGCTCTGCGCCTTCGAGGGGCCGCCGCGGATCGTACGCCTGCACGGCCGCGGCGAAACGCTGCTGCCCGGTCACGCCGACTACGACGCGTTGCTCGAGCAGGCGAGCTTCGAGGACGCATCGGTCCCGGAGGGACGCCGCGCGATCATCCGCGTCGAGGTCGCGCGGATCGCCGACTCGTGCGGCTACGGGGTTCCGCTCATGAGCTTCGACGCGCTCCGGCCGCACGCGCCCGCCTGGGCGGCGAAGAAGCTGCGCACCGGCGGCCGCGAGGCAATCGATGCCTACCGCGCCGAGAAGAACGCCGCGAGCCTCGATGGACTGCCGGCGATCGATCCGTCCGCAGGTACGAGCCGCGCCGAACCTAGACGTTCATCGCGACGTACTTGATCTCGAGGTACTCCTCGATGCCCTCCGGGCCGCCCTCGCGGCCGACGCCCGAGTGCTTGACCCCGCCGAACGGCGCGCCGGCGTTGGAGACCATCCCCTGGTTGAGGCCGACCATGCCGCTCTCGAGCCGTTCGGTGACGGTGAAGGCGCGCTGCAGATCTGACGTGTACAGGTAGGCGACGAGGCCGTACTCGGTGTCGTTGGCCGCCGCGATCGCCTCATCGTCGGACGCGAAGCGCTTCACGGGCGCGACCGGGCCGAAGATCTCCTCGCGCAGCAGGCGGGCGTCGTCTGGCACGTCCGTGAGGACCGTCGGCGCATAGAAGTAGCCGGGGCCGTCGACGCGCTCGCCGCCGCACAGCGCCGTCGCGCCCTTGGACACCGCGTCCTCGACGAGCCCGGCGACCTTGTCGAGCTGCTCGGCGTCGATGAGCGGCCCGACGCGCACGTCCGGCTCCGTGCCGCGTCCGATCTTCAGCGCGCCCATCCGATCGGCGAGCCGCCGCGCGAACTCATCGGCGACGGGGTCGGCGACGTGAAAGCGGTTGGCGGCCGTGCACGCCTCACCGATGTTGCGCATCTTCGCGGTCAGCGCGCCCTCGAGCGCGGCCCCGATGTCGGCATCCTCGAACACGAGAAACGGCGCGTTGCCGCCGAGCTCCATCGAGACCCGCAGGATCTGCCCGGAGGCCTGCGCCATGAGCGCACGGCCGACCTCCGTCGAGCCGGTGAACGACAGCTTGCGAGCGCGCGGGTCTGAGATGACCGGCTCCATGACCGACCCCGACGACCGCGCGGTGATGACGTTCAGCACCCCGCCCGGCAGGCCGGCCTGCTCGAGGATCCTGGCGAGCATGAGCATCGACAGCGGCGTGAGCTTGGCTGGCTTGGCGACCATCGTGCACCCGGCGGCGATCGCGGGGCCGACCTTGCGCGTGCCCATCGCGAGCGGGAAGTTCCACGGCGTGATGAACACGCACGGCCCGACGGGCTGCTTCATCGTCAGCACGCGGCCGTTTCCGGCCTCGTTGGTGGTGAAGCGCCCGTCGATGCGGACCGCCTCCTCCGCGTACCAGCGCAGGAAGTTCGCCGCGTAGACGACCTCGGCCTTCGACTCGGCAACCGGCTTTCCCATCTCGAGCGTCATGAGCAGCGCGAGGGCGTCGGCGCGCTCCATGACGATCTCGTAGGCGCGGCGCAGGACGTCCGAGCGCTCGCGCGGCGCGCAGTTGCGCCAGCTCGCGAAGGTCTCATCCGCGGCGCCCAGCGCCGCCAGGGCGTCGTCCACGGTCGCGTCGGCGACCTCGGCGATCGTCTCGCCGGTCGCGGGGTCCTCGACGGCGACCGTCCCGCCCTCGGCACCCTCGCGCCACTCGCCGCCGATGTACAGCTGCCGCGGGACGGCCGCGAGGACGGCGGACTCTTCGGGATGCGTGCTCGTGGGCATGGCGCTGACGTTACTCACGGCCGCGTGCGGCGATCGTTCGTCGACTGGCCGTAGGCTCTTTAGCTGACACCGTGAGCCGCCTACCCATAACGCCGTGCGGCGCAACTCCCACTCGGGCCGGGTGTCGGGGCAGGAAGATGCGACTGCGAACGATCGCGCTCGCGGCACCGGCATGCGCCGCGGCGCTCGCCGCCGCAACCACACCGGCGCACGCCGCATCGCGGCTGATCATCCGCGGCGGCGGCTTCGGCCACGGCATCGGCATGAGCCAGTACGGCACGCTCGGCTTTGCCAAGCACGGCAAGGACCACAGGTTCATCCTCGGCCACTACTACCGGGGCACGCAGCTCGGGAAGCTCGACAGCTCGGCGCGGGTGCGCGTCCTCGTGCAGAGCACGACCCGCATCTCCTTCAGCGGCGCCGTCGACGTTCCCGGCGCGAAGAAGCTCGATCCGAGCAGGACCTACCGCGCGACGCGCAAGCTCAGCGGCGGCGTCACGCTGCGCACCGCGTCCGGGGGCCTCGTCGGCAACTACGCCTCGCCGCTGACGGTCATCGGCTCGTCGGGCGCCATCAGGCTGAGCGGCCGCAGCGGCAACGGCGTGTCCAACGGCCGCTATCGCGGCAACCTCCAGATCCGCCCGTCATCGATCGGTGGGCTCAACGCGATCAACCAGCTCAAGCTCGAGCACTATGTCCGCGGCGTCGTCGCGGGCGAGAGCCCGGCGAGCTGGCCGGCCCAGGCGCTGCGCGCACAGGCCGTCGCGGCGCGGACGTACGCGATCACGACGAGCAAGGGCGGTGCCGGCTTCGACCAGTACTCCGACACCCGCTCACAGGTCTACAACGGCATCGCCGGGGAGCGGGCGAGCACGAACGCCGCGACCGCGGCGACGAGCGGCGAGGTCGTCACCTACGAGGGCAAGCCCGTCGTGACGTACTACTTCTCGACCTCGGGGGGACGCACCGAGAACATCGAGTACTCGTTCGTCGGCGCCGTCCCCAAGCCGTGGCTGAGATCCGTCGACGATCCCTACGACGACGAATCGCCGTACCACAAGTGGGCCGTGCGGATGAGCCTCGGCCAGGCGCAGAGGCGGCTGGGCGGGCTCGTCAAGGGCTCGCTGCGGCGCATCCGCGTGCTCACGCGCGGCAGGTCGCCGCGCGTCGTGCGCGCGCAGATCATCGGCACGAAGGGAAGCAGGCGCACGACGGGACCGGTCCTGCGCAGCCGCCTCGGCCTGCGCGACACCTGGGCGCGGTTCACCGTCATCACGTCGAGCGGCAGCCAGGGCGACGGCAACGCGCCGGCGAGGGCCCGGCACGGCGAGGGCGGCGTGATGCCGCAGGC
>JALZJA010000307.1 GCA_030860005.1 Actinomycetota bacterium | reverse complement strand
GCGCTTGCTACCCTCGCGGTGCAGCGGCAATGAACGACGACCCTCCTCGAAGTCGCGGCCGACACCCTAGGCCCCGCGACATTCCCGCCGCTTGATCGCGCTGCTCCTCAGTGCGGTCGTCGTGCTGATCCTCGCCAACGGTTTCTTCGTCGCGGCGGAGTTCGCGCTCGTGCGCACCCGCCGCTCACGCATGGAGGAGCTGGCCAAGGGGGGCGATCGGCGCGCCGCGCGCGTCCTGCGACAGCTCGATGACCTCAGCGAGTACCTGTCGGCGTGCCAGTTCGGCATCACGCTCGCCTCGCTCGGCATCGGCTTTCTCGGCGAGCCCGCGATCGCGGAGCTCGTCAAGCCCGTCTTGGAAGACTTCTCGCACGCCCTCGCGGCGCCGGTCGCGATCGCGATCGCCTACGTGCTCGTCACCACGGGCCATATCACCGTGGGCGAGCAGGTGCCGAAGATCTTCGCGATCGTCAACGCCGACAGGGTCGCCAAGCGCGTCGCGGGGCCGCTGGACCTCTTCAACAGGGTCATGCGGCCGTTCATCCACCTGCTCAACGCGACCTCGAACGCGATGCTGCGGCCGCTCGGCATCAGGGCCGAGTCGGCCATGGAGGAGGGCGCGAGTCCCGAGGAGGTCCGGGCGCTCATCGCCCAGGCGCGAGCCGGCGGGCAGCTCGACCCCGGCGAGGCCGGGATGCTCTCCGGCGTCTTTCACCTCCACGAGCAGGAAGCGCGGCAGGTCATGACGCCGATCCCAGCCGTCGTGACCGTCGACGTCTCCGAGGAAGTCGGCACTGCCCTGCGGCGCTGCATCTCGACCGGCCATACGCGCCTGCTCGTCACCGAGGAGCACAACGCCGATCGCGTCAAGGGCATCGTGCATTCCAACTCCCTGGCGCGGATTCTCATGGCGGAGGACCCGGAAGCCTCGTTCGAGAGCGCGGTCAAGCCGGCCCCGATCGTCCCCGAGACGAAGCCGCTGGACGACCTGCTCGCCGACCTGCAGCGCAGCCGGACATCGATGGCCGTCGTCGTCGACGAGTACGGCCGCGTCGCCGGCATCGTCACCGTCGAGGACATCATCGAGGAGATCGTCGGCGAGATCGACGACGAGACCGACCCCGCCGGCGGCGACATCCGCCGGCTCGCCAACGGTGACTGGTTCGTGCGCGGGCATGTCGCTATCACCGACCTGCACGACTACGGGCTCGATTTGCCGGTCGACACCGATGCCTACAACTCGATCGGCGGCTTCGTCTTCGATCAACTCGGACGGCTGCCCAAGCGCGGCGACACGGTCCCAGCAAACGGCTACTCGATCCGCGTCGAGTCGGTGCGCGAGAACCGCATCGAGGCGGTGCGGATGCGCGAGCGTGGATCGGATTCCCCGCAAGCGACCTGATCGACCCGGACGGGACAAGCCCGCTCGGGGCGCGCTTCGGCGCCAAGGTCGCCGAAGGTTGGCGCAAGTTCTTTCCCGGCGATGCGTTCTCAGCAGTACCCCGCCTGTGGGACGGCGAGGGGAGCATAGGTGGATCGGGGTGGATCCACCAACGCTAAGACACGACGGGCCCGCGCTCTGCGCGGGCCCGTCGCGTGCTTTGGGAGGAGGGTGGTACTCCGCGGCTCGATGTTCCTCGGCAACGTGAAGCCGACCTAAAAGAGAACGGTTTCGCCATCCGGTCGCCGGAACCGGCGACCTCCTGGCGACGTTACTTTTCGTAGAACTCCGGCGGGTACAGCCCGCGGCGGGTCTTGCGGCCCAGGACACCCTCGGCAATGAGATCGCGCAGGCTCTGCGGGACGTTCGCGCCGATCGCGTCGCCGATCGCGACCGATACGTCCAGGCCGATGTAGTCCAGCAGCGCGATCGGGCCCATCGGATGCGCGGCGCCGAGCTGCATGCACGTGTCGATCGACGCCGGCGCCAAGCCCGTCTGCTCCATGAAGTCCACGGCGCTGAACAGGTAGGGAAAGAGCAGCCGGTTGACGACGAAGCCGGCCAGGTCGGGAACGTCCACGGACTCCTTCTCGAGCGCGGCGCACAGGGCGGACGCGCGCTCGCGGGTCTCATCGGTGGCGCCCTCAGGATAGGCGAGCTCGACGAGCTTCATCCGCGGCACGGGGTTGAAGACGTGCAGCCCGACGAAGCTCGCCGGCCGGCCTGAGGCCTGCGCGAGCGCCGAGACCGACAGCGACGAGGTCGTCGTGCCGAGTACGGCGTCGTCCGCGGCGATCTCGTTGAGCTTGCCCAGCATCTCGGTCTTGAGCGCCGCGTCCTCGGCGATCGCCTCGACGACGAAGCTCGCGCCCGCGAGATCGTCGAGGTTCGTGGTGACGGTCACGTTCGCCGGGTCGTAGCCGTCGCCGAGTCGCTCGCAGGCCTTCGCGATCGCCTTCGTCGCGCGTCCGGCGGAGGCGTCGGAGCGCGCCCACAGCAGGTGTCCGTCGGTCCGCGTCGCGCAGGCCGCAAGGCCAGTCGCGATCGCCCCGCTCCCTGCGATGCCCAGCCTCTCGCCCACGCCTGCCCCCTCGGAGTTGACCCGCTAATCGGTCGAGTACCTTAGACGGCATGAGTGGACAACAGGGACGCGAGGTCGTGATCGTCGAAGCTGCACGCACTCCGATCGGACGCGGCCATCCAGACAAGGGCTACTACAAGGACACGCACCCGAACGAGCTGCTGGGAACGTGCTTCGCGGAGGTCATCGAGCGTGCCGGCATCGACGCCGCGGAGGTCGAGGACGTCATCGCGGGCTGCGTGCAGCAGATCGGCGAGCAGAGCTGCAACGTCGCGCGCAACGCCTGGCTTCAGGCCGGCCTGCCGATCGAGGCGGCCGCCACGACCGTCGACCGCCAATGCGGCTCCGCCCAGCAGGCCGTGAACTTCGGCGCCGCCCTGATCGCGGCGGGCGTCCACGATGTCGTCATCGGCTCCGGCGTCGAGCACCTGGGCCACATCCCGATGGGCGTCGGCTTCGCCTGGATCGAGCAGGTGGGCTCGCCCTTCCCGCCCGCACTGATGCGCAAGCACAACCTCGTGCCGCAGGGCCTGAGTGCGGAGATGATCGCCGACCGCTGGGAGATCCCGCGCTCCGAGCTGGATGAGCTCGCCGTACGCTCGCATCGCCTCGCTCACCAGGCGACCGAGGAGGGCCGCTTCGAACGCGAGATCATCCCGTTCGCCTGCAACGGGGACACGTGGGTGGCAGATCAAGGCATTCGCGCCGACACGAGCCTCGAGAGGCTCGCCGAGCTCAAGCCGGTGTTCAAGCCCGAGGGCGGCAAGATCACGGCGGCCAACTCGTCGCAGATCTCCGACGGCGCCGCGGCCGTGCTGCTGATGTCGCGCGAGAAGGCCGAGCAGCTCGGCGTCACGCCGCGCGCTCGAATCGTCGATCAGACGACGGTCGGCGTCGATCCGGTGATCATGCTCACGGGGCCGATCCCGGCGACGCGCAAGCTGCTCGAGCGCAACCGGATGGCGATCGGTGACATCGACCTCATCGAGATCAACGAGGCGTTCGCGCCCGTCGTCGCCGCCTGGCAGCGCGAGCTCGAGCCCGACATGGACCGGGTCAACGTCAACGGCGGCGCGATGGCGCTCGGCCATCCGCTCGGCTCCACGGGCGCGCGCCTGCTGACGACGCTCCTGCACGAGCTCGAGCGCTCGGACGGCGAGACGGGCCTCGTGACGATGTGCTGCGGTGGCGGCCTGGGGACGGGAACGCTGATCCAGCGCATCTGACCGATCGGACATTCGGCCAGCACGGTTGTGAACATCGGCTGCCCGGGTATCACCCACTCGCCCGGTCGAGGCGTCGACCGCAAACCACGGAGGAGTCGTCCCATGATCGGAATTCTCATCGCCATACTGCTCGCGGCGCTGGTGTACTGGATCTGCATCGTGATCGGTCTGCCGGCCATCGTCGCGATCATCGCCGCGATCCTCGTCCTGCTCAGCGGGATCGGTACCGGCGGTTATGGCTACGGAAGGCGCGGTCTCTGACCTCGCGACCACGCACGCACACACCGGCGGGGAGCCCGACCCTGCCACGCGTTCAGCCCCAGCGAAACCCGCTCGGGGCGGGTGTCGGCGGCAGCGGGCTCGCCGGCAGGCCCGGCGGCGGGTCCATGACATGGAAGCCGGATGGCGACGTGTCATTCGGTGTGTCGGCGTGAAACAGCGAGGCCAGGTACTGAATCTGGCCGCGCCCGGGGCCGAGCTCGAACTGGCCGCCGCCGTATGCCCCGATGCCGTTGGCCGCGCAGTAGTCGTAGGCATCGAACAGGGGTTTGATGGCGCCCAGCCGTGACGGCTTGAGGTTGACCATCCGCGGCGCGAACGGCAGCGCCTCGATGTCGGCGATCGAGTGGATGTTCGCGTCCCACGTGATGCGGTCGCGGTGCGGCCTGAGCAGCTCGTCGATCTCGGGCGTGAGCTTCGGGTCCTCGATCCAGCCGCTCGGAAACGCCTCCACGACGCGCTGGTAGAGCACGGGGTTCGCCGGCTGGTCGACGACCGTGCCCTCGTACAGGCCCTTGAAGTCGACCGAATCGACCGCGCCGGTCGCGACGAGGTCCGCGATCAGCTGCTCGTCCCAGGACGCGGTCGGATCGAGCTTGAAGCGCAGCGTCGGGTAGCGCTCCAGGCGGCGCGTCACCGGCTCGAGCGACGGCGGCTCGCCGAGGCGCAGCGAGACGACGAACGTCAGCGGTTGCGGCTCGCGCCCCAGGACCGCGTGCAGTGGCTTGCCGGCTTGGCGCAGCGCGAGGTCGAGGGCCGCGGACTCATAGCCCCACGTGCGATACAGCGGAGAGACGTCGCGCTGCGGCGGCTCGGGAAAGAGATCGAGCGTCGCGAGGTGCTCGGAGAACGAGCGCATGGTGAAGTCGCCGGCCAGCGCAAGCACCGGACCCGCCTCCTGGGCGATCTCGTGGTCGACGGCGTCGTAGACGACGTCTTCGCCCACGCCCTCCTCGCCCCGCCCGCGCAGGCGGATGACCGTCGTCTTGCGCTCGAAGTCGCTGGACACGTCCTGGCGCAACCCTTCGAGTTCGTAGTCCTCGATGCTGACCGGTAGGTCGGCGACGAGCTCGTAGGTGCTGCTCATCTTTCGGACCCTAGCTGGGCACCTGTCCAAGGGTGCCTGTCAGCGCCGCCGAGCGCGGGTTCTCCTTCGCCGACCCGTACGCGATCGCCCTCGCCTTCGCCGGCCTGGCCGTGTTCGTCGCTGTCGGCGCCCTCTCACACCAGCATGAGCGGGCGTTCTCGGCGAGCCTCATCTACCTGGGGCTGGGTGTCGCCGCCGCCACGATGATCGATCTGCTCGGCGTGCGCTGGATCGACCCCTTCGCCGACACCGAGCTGATCGAGCATCTCGCTGAGTTCGCCGTGATCGTGGCTCTGTTCGGCACCGGATTGAAGCTCGATCGCGCGCTGGACGTCGGGGCATGGGGGCCGGTCGCGCGGCTGCTCGGGATCGTCATGCCGCTGACGATCGCCGCCGTGACGCTGTTCGGCACGCAGGTCATGGGCTTGTCGCTCGGCGCGGCGATCCTCCTCGGCGCCGTGCTCGCGCCGACCGACCCGGTGCTCGCGGGCGACGTGGGCGTCGGACCGCCGGGGGACGAGGAAGAGAGCGACGCCCACTTCGCCCTGACCGCCGAGGCGGGATTGAATGACGGGCTCGCGTTTCCGATCGTCCTGCTCGGTGCATTCGTGGCAGCCGAGAGCGGCAGCGGCTGGCTCATGCAATGGCTGGCGGCGGACGTGGCCTACGCGATCGTCGTCGGGGTGGCGCTCGGAGCCGCCGGCGGCTATCTCATCGCGAAAAGCATCGTCTGGCTGCGCGAGGCGGACCTGCTGACAACGCACCTCGACGGCTGGGTCGCCGTCGGCGCGGTGCTGCTCGTCTACGGCGTGGCGGAGGTCGCCGGCGGCTACGGGTTCCTCGCCGCGTTCGCCGCGGGGCTGGCCTTTCGCGGCTACGAGCGCGGTCACGAGCTCAACCGCAGCGTCCACGATGGCGCCGAGGTGGTCGAGAAGTTCTCCGAGCTGGCGTTGATCTTGCTGCTGGGGTCGATGGTCACCTTCGAAGGAGTCAGGCGCGTGGGCGTCGAGGGCTGGCTGCTCGTGCCGGCGCTGCTGCTCGTCATCCGCCCGCTGGCCACGCTGATCGCCTTCGCCGGCTCGCCGATCGACCGGCGCGAGCGCGTCTTCATCGCCTGGTTCGGCGTGCGCGGGATCGGCTCGCTGTACTACGTCGCCGTGGCACTCGGCGTTGGCATCCTCTCCTCGGACGACGCACACACGCTGTTCTGGACGGTCGCGGCGTGCATCGTCGCCTCGATCGTGGTCCACGGCGTCACCGTCTCGCCGCTGGCACGGAGGCTGTTGCCGTGACCATGTGCTGCAACCTTCGCGCGGTCTTCGCCGTGGCGATCGTCGCCGCCCTCGTGGCCATCGGTTGCGGAGGCGAAGGCGATGCGGGGTCGCGTCGTGGGGGATCTGCGCCCCCGCAGCGCGCCGGTCTCGTGGTGGGCATCGGCGAGCAGAACGCGCCGATGTTCGGCGATCCGCGTTTTCGCGCGCTGGGCGTGAAGCACGTGCGGCTCGTCGTGCCCTACGACGCCGCGGCCGTGCGCTTCGAGCGCGATCTCGCCGATGCCTGGCTGGCGGCCGCGCGCGCCGCGGGCGTCGAGCCGTTCATCACCTTCGGCCACTCTCGTGGCGACCCCAAGAAGCTCCCGACCGTGGCCGAGTTCCGCGCCGCCTTCCGCGCGTTTCGCGCGCGCTATCCGCAGGTGCGGGTGTACGCGCCGTGGAACGAGATCAACCATTCCAGCCAGCCGACGGCGGATGCCCCGCAGCGCGCGGCCGAGTACTACAACGTCGTCACGGCCGGGTGCGACGGTTGCATCGTGCTCGCCGGCGACGTGCTCGACCAAGCCGGCATGGTCGGCTACGTGCAGCGCTACCGCCGCCATCTCGACGGCTCGCCGCGAATCTGGGGACTGCACAACTACGCCGACGCCAACCGCTTCCGCGACAGCGGGCTGCGCGCCCTGCTGGCCATCATCCCCGGCGACATCTGGCTGACGGAGACCGGCGGCATCGTCCGCTTCGGCCGCAGCTTCCCCCACGACGAGCGGCGCGCTGCCAGGGCGCTCGCCTTCTCCCTGCGGCTGGCCCGCCGGCACGAGCGCGTGAAGCGCATCTACCTCTACAACTGGACGGGCTCGAAGCGCAGTGATCGCTTCGACGCCGGGCTGGTGGGGCCGGATGGCAAGCCGCGCCCGGCCTACGACGTGCTGCGCAAGGCGCTGGGGCAGTGAGCGGCCGCGTCAAGGCAGAGGGGAGGGGCGTCCGCCGCGCCGTTGGGACCGAGCTGGTTGAACACCGCGATATACGCGGTTTCATCCGTCGCTGTGCAGGGGCCCGCTTTCCCTAGCCGCCCGGGCCCTGAGCTCCCGTTCCCGCCTCGAGCCGCGCAACGAGGTCCTCGAGGCGCAGCTCCTCGAGCCCTGCGCCGACCGCCTCGAGCTCGGCCGCGCACAGCTCGACGAGCGTGCGCCCCTCCTTGCACAGCTCGAGCGTCTCGCGTAGGCCGGCCTCGCCGGAGTCCAGGCGCTTGATGATCTCCTCCAGCCGCGCCGTCGCGGCTTCGTAGGTGAGCGGCTGCTCAGGCTCGGTCATCGTCGTCGCCGGAGATCGTCGCATCGATGGCGGCGTCGCTGAAGCGCAGCGAGACCGTGACCGCGCGGCGAGCGTCGGCGGCGCTCGTGACGACCTCGCCGTCGCCGTCGCTGACGAGCGCGTAGCCGCGCTCGAGCGTGCGGTCCGGGTCGTGTGCCGCGATCGCGAGCGCGAGCGCCTGGAGTCCGGAGGCGCGGCGAGCATCGAGCGCCTCGGCCTGCACGCGGCGATCGATGACGAGTGCGCGGCGCCCGACGCGCTTGTGCTCGTTCTCGACCCGGCGCCGGCCGGAGGCGCGGATCTCGCGCAGGCGCTGGTGCAATCG
>JALZJA010000211.1 GCA_030860005.1 Actinomycetota bacterium | reverse complement strand
GTCCCGGTGCGACCTGGCCCGAAGTTACCCGCCGTTCTGATTGCGGATCTGCCGCCGTGCCTGGCGTTGTTGCGTTAGGGCGGTGGCGGGTTCGTGGCTACGTGATCTGCGGGCTGTGCTCGTTGATGAGGGCGAGCACGCGGGCTCGCAGGTCGTTCGGTTCGGTGAGCTGGTCGAAGCCCACGCGCCCCGCCAGCGACGCGCGGCCGTTCCAACGTGCCGTTCGAGTCGGCCGCAGCACGCCGCAGCGTCAGGTCATAGCGGGATGTTTCCCGCGCGACCGCGGCCGCCGCGCTCGCTGCCGGCCATCGCCAGCGCCAGCGCGAGCCGCTCGCGCGTCTCGACGGGGCGGATCACGTCGTCGATGTGCCCGGCCCGCGCGGCCGCCTCGGCCCCGAGGTGGCGGGCGGCGTAGTCGAAGGCGAGCCGCTCGCGCGCCGCCGCCGGGTCGTCGGCCTGCTCGATCTCCCGGCGGTTGACGATCCCGACCGCCTGCTGGGCGCCCATGATCCCGAGCTGCGCACGCGACCACGCGAGCGTGAGATCGGCGCCGAGCTCCTTGGAGTTCATCGTGATGTACGCGCCGCCGAACGCCTTGCGCAGCACGACGGTGTAGCGCGGAACCGTGGCCTCGGCGAACGCGTGCAGGAGCTTCGCGCCATGGCGGATGACGCCGATCGCTTCCTGCTCGATGCCGGGCAGGAAGCCGGGGGTGTCGACGAGCACGACCAGCGCGATCCCGAAGGCGTTGCAGGTGCGCACGAAGCGCGCGCCCTTCTGCGACGCCTCGGCGTCGATCACGCCGCCGATGCGCTTGGGCTGGTTGGCGACGATCCCGACCGGCTGGCCGTCGATCCGCCCGAAGGCGGTCACGATGTTCTGCGCCCACGACGGCGAGACCTCGAGCAGCGAGCCGCCGTCGATGATGCCCCGCAGCGGCTCGCGCACGTCGTACGGCCGCCGCAGGTCGAGCGGCACGAGGCCGCCCGGGTCGGGGCCCTCCGGCTCGCTCGCGCCGGTCCGCGGCGACGCGGTCCAAGCGTTCTGCGGCAGGTAGCCGAGCAGCCGCCGCACGAGCCGGATCGCCTCGATGTCGGACTGCACGGCGAACTGCGACACGCCGTTGCAGGCGTGCACGCGGGTGCCGCCCAGGTCGCTCGTCGACGTCTGCTGGCCGGTGACCTCGCGCACGACGGAGGGGCCCGTGAGGAACATGCTCGCGGCCTCGGTCATGACGACGAAGTCGGTCAGGGCGGGCGAGTAGCAGCCGCCGCCGGCCGACGTGCCGGTGATGACCGATATCTGCGGGACGTGCCCCGACAGCGACACGTGCTCGCTGAAGATGCGCGCGTAGCCGCCGAGCGCGGCGAGGCCCTCCTGCATGCGCGCGCCACCGGACTCGACGAAGCCGATGACCGGCATGCGCGCCTTGCGCGCCAGGCGCTGAACGCGCACGATCGTCTCCGCGTGCGCCGCTCCGACGGATCCGCCGGCGAAGCTCGCGTCCTGGGCGAAGCAGAAGATCGGCCGTCCCGCGATGCGCCCGGACGCGCCGACGACGCCGTCGCCGGGCCGCGCCTTGTCGCCCATGCGCTCGGATGTCGCCGACGAGCGCACGACCTGCAGCGAGCCCTCGTCGCAGAGCAGTTGCAGGCGCTGCAACGGGCGCATCGGCGCACCGGAGGCGTCCTGCTCGGCGGCGGGCGAGATGTGGGCGTCGCGGGCGACGAGCTCCTCGATGGCCGGCTCGACGGCATGCAGCTGGCGCGGGGTCATGTGTCATTCCTCCGATCGGGTTCGTGCCGAAGAGAGGGCGGGCGAGCCGGCGCTGATACCCGGAGCGCTCCCGCGGGCAGAGCCGCCGCCGGCGCCGAGTCAAGTCACACAGCGCGCCTAGATGGTTGCGAGGTGTCGCAGCGCGTTCATGCTCGGCAGGAAGCAGTAGGCCCCGCCCCGAGTCGTGACGAAGCTCGATAGCGCGGTCACGTGAACCGGCGGCGTGCCGGGAGCCTTGAACTCCCCAGCTGGGTCGTTGTTGCCGGTGAGGGGATCTCTCGTGCGCCCGAGTCCGCGCGCAAAGATCCCGTCGTTGATCCATTCGCTCATCACGAACTCAAACTGCTCGAGCAGGCTCACGCAGATGAACATGCCGACCAGCCCGCGCGCCTTGCGATCGTCCGGGTGCGAGGGATCGTACGGAGGGCCGTATGGCATGCCGCGACGGATGATGCGCCGCTTCGCACCGCCGCCTCCCATCACGCGGCCGAGACGTGGATTGGCGCGGCGGATGTGCGATCCGAGCGGGCACCGCGCTCCGTCCGGATCGGGATGGACGTTCGCGTAGTCGAACATGTTCAGCTCCTCTGAGGGGATCGGCGCGTCGGAGTCCGGCGACACCACGAGCGGAACGCCGTTGCGCCAGCGCCCGCACAGCTGCGCGGCGAGCCGCTCGCGCCCGGCTGGGGTGCCGTCCGACTGGGCAGTGAGAAACTGCTCGAAACCCCACACGTCCTGCTCGGCGATGCGAAACGCGGCGAAGCTGCCGTTGTAGCCAAGCCTGGCGGGCGTCGGCACTGGATAGGTGTGGTGGGCGCGTTGGCTGGGGTGGCCGAGCACGAACTCGCCGGCCGGCACGCGGTCAAGCGGATCCGCGGTCCCGGCCATCGGCGCACCCTCGATCGTCGGCTGCGACAGCCCGTCGCGGTATCCGAAATGGACATATCCGGCGCGCGCCTCATCGTCATACAGCGCGCCCGCGTCCCACGGCAGGAGCTCCCGCGCCGCACGATCGCGCGCGATCCGGGCGCGCAGCTCGCTCGTCAGCGCGTCGAGGCCGCCCGTGTCGCGCGCGAACAGCGACAGCACGACGTGCACCTTGTCGTGGTGGTCACGATTGAGCGGCCCGATCCAGTTCTGCGGATCGCTCGCTCCGGTATCGCCGACGTCAGCGGCCCGCTCCACGGCACCCAGCCGAAATTCTTCGGGGAAGGACTGCAGCGAATCGCTCGGTACCCCCACCGCCTGCAGGCCGCTATACGTCAGACCGACGTTGACGCAATGGTCGGGCTCGCCGACCGGCGGCTTGTCAGTCCAGTCGGCGGCGACCGTTACGAACGGGCCGCTGGCGCGGTCCTCCGTCGCCAGATCGCGCAGCACGGCCTGAAAGGCCACGCGACGATCGATCTGCAGGAGCAGGTGGCGGGCGCGCCGCATCGGCCGGTAGCCGCGCAGGATCAGGCCTTGTATGTCCTCGAGGTCGAGCTCGGGCATCGCTACGAGCTGCGGCGACCGCCGCGGCGCGGGCTCATCCGGCGGCGCTCGGCCTCAGCGGGACGATGTCGTTGACCGGAACCTCCGGATAGGCGCTGTAGAACGACCCGACGCATTTGAGATCGTGGGCTTCGACGTAGTCGACGAACTCGTCGCGGCGCTCCTGGACGGAGTGCGTGGGCGGCCAATCGTCGACGAACGAGAGCAGCTGGTCGAACACCGGCCCCAGGTGATCGACAAAGTCCATGACGTACTTGCGAAAGTCCCCGTCGTAGCTCGTGATGACCGCCAAGCGCGTGTTGCCCTCGAGCAGGACGAAGCGGGCGAAGTGCACGCTTTGCAGCTCGTCGAGCTTGGCCTCGACCGGATTGATCGGTGCCTTCGCAAGACCTTCGATCAGGGCAATGAGACCCTCGGCTGACCCCTCCTTGATCGGCATGACCAGGGTGAGTGGGCTCTGGACCTGGCGATTGCCGTTGCTGGCTTGACCTGACTGCTGCATCGGTTGTTCTCCCATCTGGATGGTGGATGTGGATACGGAGGCGCGCAGCGCGCAGCGCGCCGCGGCTGTGACGTGCTCGGGCACCGGGTCGCAGCGGCGTACGAGCTCGCGCAGGTGCGCCAGCAGCCGCTCGTCGCGGTCTGCCCGCAGCCGCTGGGCGTGCGAGGACCTGGCTGCGCTACGCCGCAAGCCGGTCACCGTGATGCTCCTTGAGCTCGGCCGTCAACAGCGGCGCGTTCATCGCCGCGGTGCGTGCCAGCGCGCGGCGCGCGTGGCGGCCACGAAGCTCCTCATCGCCGAAGGTCGCGGCGAGCATGGCCAGGTAGCGCTCGACCGGGCCCCAGCAGGAGGCGAACGACACGACGACGTTGCGGTGCGCATACGGAGCCAGCGCGGCGTACAGCGCCCGGGCTCCCTCGGCGTCGTGCAGCCTCGCACACAGCTCGCTGAGCACCGCGATGTTCGTCAGCCAGAACGAGGGCAGCGCGTCGGGATAGCCCGACAGCTCCTCGCGGTAGATCGCGTGCGCCGCATCCTCGTCGCCCGTCTCGGCGAGGATCATCCCGAAGGCGCTTTGCCATCCGGTCTTGCGCATGTCCGCGCCGCTGAGGAGCCGTTGCACCACCGGGGCGAGCTCCTCGAGACGGCCTTGGCGACAGCGCAGCATGAGCAGCTTTGCGGCCCACGTGCTCAGGGCGTCCTTCATGCCGGCGCGCTGGCCGTGTTGCAGGCACTCGTCGGCGCAGCGTTCGGCGTATGCGACGTCGCCTGCGAGCTCGGCCCAGATCCCGCGCCAGCCCACCGCGACGCTGTGCCATTGCGGCTGGCGCATGTGCTTGGCCAGCGCCTCGAGCCGCGGCTGCTCGCCGACCGCGGCTTCGACGTCTGCGCCCTCGAGCAGATCGTAGAGTCGCCAGTGATGACGCTCCGCGAGCAGCTCGCGGTGGCCGATGCGCAACCCCATGAGCTCCTCGCTCAGGCTGAGCCGCTCGTCGAGGTGTCGCACGTCCAGCAGCGTCGCGTGACGTGCCAGGAGCGCGGCGAGCAACACGTTCTCGTCGCCCAGGCGCCGTGCCATCGCCAGCGCCTCGACGCTCAGCGCGGATGCCTGCTCGCGCTGATCGGCCGCGAATGCGGCGCTTCCAGCCAGCCGGCTGAGGAGGTAGACACGCCGTGCGCTGTCGCCGGCGTCGATCGCCGACAGCGCCTCCTCGAGCAGCTCGCCGGCGCCTGTACCGGCGTAGCCGGACTCGTGGTAGCGGGCGCTGTGTCCGAGGGCGGCGCGGGCGAGCTGGTCGGCGTCCCCCCGCCGCGCCGCGCACTTCGCGGCGGTCGTGAAGGTATCCCGGGCCGCATCGTTGCCCGCGCGCCACTGCGCACGCCCCAGCGCGAGCAGCACGTCGCAGCGCTGCGCTTCGTCGTCGGCTTCGAACAGCGCGACCGCCTGCTCGTAGTGCTCGACGGCCTCCTCGTAGGCGAGCAGCTCGGTTGCGCGATCGCCCGCGGCGATCGCGTACGTGCGCGCCGGGCCGGGGCCGGTGAAGTGACGCGCCAGCAGGAAGTGATGGGCCAGCTCGGCAGGGTTGACGCTGTCGCGCTGCGCGAGGGCCTCGAGCGCCTGGGCGACGCGGTGATGCAGGCGAACGCGGCGGCTGATGCTGAGCTGGCCGTAGAGCACCTCGCGCACGAGGGCGTGCGAGAAGGTGAACACGTCGAGCTGGTCTGCCACCTCGAACACGAGTCCGGCCGCCATGCACTCCTCCAGCGCGCACATGACCTGCTCGACAGGCTCGCCGACGGTCTGCGCGGCGATCTCGAGGCCAAAGGCGCGCCCGGCGACCGACGCCGCGATCAGTGCCTGCACCGCGAGCGGCGAGAGCCGGCTCACGCGCCGCCCGACGATCTCCGACACGCCCTCGGGCACGCCGAGTCGTTCGAGCGCGTCCTCGGTGATCGTCATCTCGTCAGCAAGTCCACCGTCGATCAGGGCGCGGATCGTCTCCTCGATGAAAAAGACGTTGCCTTCGGTCTGCGCCCGCAGGCGGGCGACGAACTCCGGGCTGACCTCGCGTCCCAGGCGGTCGGCGACGAGCGCCTGCGTCGCGGCGTTGTCCAGGCCGGCGAGCGTCAGGCGGTCATAGCGTCGCTCGCGGCGCAGGTCGGTCAGCAGATCCTGCAGCGGGTGGTCGCGGCCGACCTCGACGTGGCGAAACGTACCGACGACGAGCAGGTTGGTCAGCCGCGGGTGGCGCAAGAGGTGGCGCAGCAGCAGCAGCGTGGGCTTGTCGGCCCAATGCAGGTCGTCGAGGATGACCAACAGCGGCGATCGCCGGCTCGCGGCGCACAGCAGCCCGGCCACTGCCTCGAAGAGTCGGTAGCGCAGCGTGTTGTCCTCGCCGTGGGGGCCGGCCGCGGTCGCATGGGCGGGCGGCGCGAGATCGGGCAGCAGGCGCCAGAGGATCTCTCGGTCCTGCTCGGCGGCGGCCGCCAGCGTCGCGTCGCCGCGTGCGATCAGGTGGCGCAACGCCTCGACGAAGGGCTGGTGGGGAAGCAGCGCCTCCTCGTCGGCGCGGCCGTACAGCACCGTGCCGCCGCCGGCGTGAACCTCTTCGGCGAACTCGGCAGCGAGCCGGGTCTTGCCGACGCCGGCCTCGCCGACGAGCAGCACCAGGCGCGTCTGCCCCGCCCGACTCTCCGCCCAGCGCGTCCGCAAGATCTGTGAGAACTCGTCGCGGCCGACGAACGCCCCGTCGATCATGCGCGACGTGACCGTGGGCAGCGCGCCCGCGGCCGGTTCCGCGTCCCTCGGCGTTGCCGAGGGCGACACCGTGGACGCGGGCTCCTCGCGCAGCAAGCTCTCGTGGAGCGCCATCAGCGGGGGCGACGGACAGCTGCCCAGCTCGTCGCGCAGGAACACCCGCACCCGCTCGAACGTGCGCAGCGCTTCGGCGACGTTTCCCCGCCGTGCCTGTGCCTGCATGAGCAGCGCGTATCCGCCCTCCCTGAACGGCTCACGCGCGACCAGCGCGGCGGCGGCACGCTCGGCGTCGGAAAGCTGGTTGTCGCCCAGCGCCAGGCCGGCGCGGGCGACGACCTCGAGCGCCTGCAGCTCGAGCTCGCCAAATCGCTGGCGCCATATCTCGACCCACTCCCCGTCGAGGTTTGGCAGCAGTGGCAGGGCGAGAGTCTGCAAGGCGGCCTGCGCGGCCTCGAGCGCCGTCGCGGGATCGTGTTCGGCGAGCGCGCGCTCAGCGCGCTCGGTCCGTTCGACGACGGCCTGGACGTCGATCTGGCAGTCGGGCGTGAGCTGGAGCCTGAGCGCCTGGCGACCCGTGATCAGGTCTGGCCCGACCGCGCGCCGGACCTTGGCCAGCACGCTGTTGAGCGCGGCATCGGGGGCGGACGGCGGTTGCGAGGGCCACAGGACATTGAGCAGCTCGTCGCGGCTGACGGGACGACCGCGGTTGAGCACGAGGTACGCCACCAACGCCGGGCCCTGCCGGCCGGGCAGCCGCCCGGCGACGTCGCAGCCCCCGAGCGCAACCTGCAGACCACCGAACAGCGCGAGCTCGAGCGGCGTCGAGCGCCTGCCCGCCGGCGTCGTCGCCGCCGCGGAATCGCTCACCACCGCCGCCGATCCGTTGTCGCACGTCTGATGTGGGAGGTTCGACGCTACGTGCAGCGCTGAACCTCCACCACGCGTGGAGCGAATGGCGTACATGCCCATCAGAGGGCTCCGGGTCGTGCCCTGATACGTCGGACCGCAGGTTTCTCGCAATGTTCTGAACGCCTTTTCCCAGGCCCGCGCCAATGTCCGGGCGCGAGATTCCGTGCATGAGCACTGCCACGCAGGTGCAGGGCGATCACGCGCGCTCGGCGAGGACCGCTTCACGCGCTCGCCGCGCGCGGCGTAGCGATGAAGTGGTGAGCCAGCTCGTCCGGCGCGCGACCGCAGGCGAGCAGCGCGCCTGGAACGAGCTCGTCGAGGAGTTCGCCGCGCTCGTGTGGGGCGTGGCGCGCGGGCACGGCCTCGACGAGGCCGATGCGGCGGATGTCAGCCAGACGACCTGGCTGCGCCTGGTCGAGCATCTCGACCGGGTGCACGACCCTGCCCGGGTCGGGGCCTGGCTGGCGACGACCGCGCGACGCGAGTGCATCCAGCTCCTGCGCAGATCGCGTGTCATCCCGTGCGGCGATGACCTGCCCGAGCTGGTCAGCGAGGCACCCGCGCCCGGCGCGGCGCTCTTCACCGACGAGCGCGATCTCGCGTTGTGGTCCGCGCTGGAGGACCTTCCGGTCCGGGACCGCCGGCTGCTGCGGATGCTCGCGTCCGAGCCCGTGCCCAGCTACGCGCAGGTCAGCGCCGCGCTCGGAATGCCGCGCGGCAGCATCGGCCCCACGCGAGCACGCGCGCTCGAGCGGCTGCGAATCCAGGCGCGCCGCCACGGGCTCAGTGATCGCGAGTGGTGAGCGAGGCCGACCTTCTCCGCGGTGCCACAGCCCGCGTGCTCGAAGCCAGCCGAAGCTGACGTCAGCGTGGCCTGAAGCGTTGGCGCACGAAGCGGCAGGCGGCTAACCGCACCACCGCTCGCGGGCTGACCCCATGGCTGGCGGATTCGGACGCTGGCAGGCTGATCCCCATGATCGCCACCGAAGCCCGCACCCGCTTCATGCGCCTCCAGATCGAGCGGATCGACACCCTCGAGCTCGGCGTGGATGCGACCTCCTCGTACATGATGCACCTGCGCGCCGCGATCGCCGACGCAAGGTCGGACTACATCGCGAGCGCCGCCGCGGAGATCGCTGCCATGCGCGTCGATCTCGACGCCGCAGCTCAGCAGGAGCTGACCGTCTTTCAGCAACTAGCCTAGTGGGCCACCCACAACGTTGCACCCGAAACCTCGGGCGCCGATCACCGCCAGGGCGGCGTCCTCGGATCTCGATGTGGCACGGCCCCACCTTCGATCCTGCGTCCTTGCC
>JALZJA010000208.1 GCA_030860005.1 Actinomycetota bacterium | reverse complement strand
CGACGAGCCGGCGCTCGAGCCGAGCAGGTAGGACGCGGCGCGCCGCCGCGCGCGCGTCATCGCCGATCGCGCTCGCCCGCGCCGCCGCCCGCGCGGCCGAACCCGAGAGCCAGACGGCCTGGCCCACGATCGTCGCCTGCCACAGGATTCCGGCGAGTACCGCAACGAGCGGGAGCAACGCGACGAGCTCGACCGTCGCCTGCCCACACTCGCGTGGGCCACGATCCGGACGATGCTTGCGAGGGGCGACGCGAGGCATGCCGCCACGGTCCCGCGTCTCGCGTCACAGGACTACACGCGGGTGTGGAGATCGTCGCGTGAAGGTGTGACGCATGCCGCGTCCAGCGGTCATCGTGAAGCTCACGAGCCCAACCAACGATCGACATGGATGAAAGCCTCCGTGTGCGGGGTCAGGATCCATCTCGACGATCCGCACACCAATCAGCGGCTCGACATGGCTCCACCCGGCATACGCGTGGCCGCGATCCATTTCGATCGATCGGCGCCACTACGACGGGAAGCCGGCTAACCGGCGGTCGAACGAGAGTGCCCGATCGCGCGAGAAGCAGCGCTGGGGTCAGGACGGCAGCGTGAGCGACTCGGTGGAGGTGTCGGGGGCCTGATCGTGGAGGGGTCGTTACACAGGAGCTCCGCACACCTTGTCGAACGAGTGAGCGTTGTCTGAGCAGAACACATCGCCATCGGCGCCTGGGTTCTTGAACGATCCGCTCGACTCGATCCGAAAACTCGTCGGCGCCGTTGCAGGAGCTGGCGTCGTCCTGTACGTCATCGGCGTCTCGGTGCTATGGCAGCGTCTTGCGCGCGCCGACGTACAGGCACAGGACGTGATAACCGCTATTCCACGGGAGCAGCTCGCGGTTGCTGGAGCGCGCGAAGCGCTGGTTTCGCTCATTGCTGGCACCGTGTTCGGACTGCTGTGTTACGCCACCTATCGTGTATACGACGGAAGTCGGCGAGCCGCCGCGTCGAACGGCGTTCTTGGTCGCGGTGCACGATGGATGCGACAGCGCCCGGCGGTTGTCGTCACGCTCGCGGTCGCGGGCTCGTGCTTGCCTGTGGGACCCTTCAGCGCAGACGGTCTGTTCTTCCTCGTCATGTTCTTGGCGCTCGTCTTCCTTGGTACCCGCAGCGTCCACCGGAGCCTCATCGCCGAGCCGCAGGAGCACCGCGGGAGCCGCCTACCGTGGTTGCGCGTGCTGGCTGTCCTGTCCGCCGCGGTGTTGCTCGTCAGCATCCTGCGCCAACGTGAGTTTCCAGATCCGTTCTCGTGCGCAAGCATCGCTGTTGGGGACAATCACGAGTACACGGGCCTATATCTCGGCCTCACCTCCGATGTCATCATCCTCGGGCGGGGACGCAGCGCCGCCGTTCCCCCGTGCAGCTCTGACTCGATCACCAAATCGACGACCGCGATACCGCCGGGTACGACGTTGGTCGTCCCGCGTAGCGAGCTTGAGCAGGTCCGCCTGACCGACGGACCTCAGCCACCCGCACCGACAAGATCGCTGCTTGGTGAGATAGGCATACCGCTGCAATGCGTCTCGCCCATTTGCCAATGGGACGGCGATCGACGAAGCATCCTGCAGCTCATCCTTCCCAACGAGTAGAGCTCTGGAGAGAGCGTCCCTTCTCGACGGATCCGGGTGCGCCTCGAGGAGCCGCTCGATTCGCGTCTGAGTCGGTTGGCATCGGGAGACCGCAGGGGTGCTGGCGCACCCCTGCGGTGTCGTGAGACGGTCGGGGCGTCATCGACGCTGGGAGGGGATCATGGAGCCGGTCGTGTTGTTGGATGCTGCTGGTCGCCGCCGGTCGGCGGCCACGAGGCCCGGTCATCGCCGCGGCCACGCGCCACGCAACAAGGGCATCCGCTATCCCGCTGATCCGCCGACCGTCGAGGAGATCGTGCTCGTCATGCGCCACGCCGGCGATCGCGCCCACGGGCTGCGCTTGCGCGGGCTGATTGTCGTGATGTGGCGGGCCGGGCTTCGCATCAGCGAGACGCTCGCCTTGACCGAGAGCGACCTCGACGCGGACCGCGGCGCGATCTTGGTGCGTCACGGCAAGGGCGACAAACGTCGCGAGGTCGGCATGGACCAATGGGGCTGGGAGCTGCTTCGCCCGTGGCTTGCCTACCGCGTGCAGATCTCCGTCGGGCCGCTGTTTTGCGTCATCGACGGGCGCACGCGGGGGCGGTCGCTGACGACGACGAGCGTGCGGCAGCAGCTGCGGCGCACGGCCGCGAAGGCGGGCGTGCGGC
>JALZJA010000178.1 GCA_030860005.1 Actinomycetota bacterium | reverse complement strand
TCGCGCCAGCGGTCGCGGTAGACGAGGTCGTTCCAGTCGGGGATGAGGTTGCCCAGCGGGCAACCGCTGTGGCAGAACGGCACGCCGCAATCCATGCAGCGCGCGCCCTGCGCGGCGAGCTCCGGATCGGGCCGGCGGACGACGAACTCCTCGTAGTCGCCGACGCGCTCGGACGGGTCGCGGTACGGGACGCCGACGCGCTCGATCTTCAGAAATGCCCCCAGCTCACCCATCGAAGGCGCTTACTCCCCGTCGCCCTCGCGCGTGGATGGCGTGCCGACGACATCGACCGTCTCCTCTGAGAACTCGTCGGCGCGCGGGGGGCCAGCGCCGTTGGACGCCGCGGGCTCCTGCGATGCCGCGGCCTCCTGCGCCGCCAGCTCCGCGAGCACGCGCTTGTAGTCCGTCGGGAAGACCTTCACGAACCGCGCCAGCAGCTGGTCCCACTGGTCGAGCACGCGTCGGGCGACGGGCGATGCCGTGCGCTCGAGGTGCTCGGAGACGAGCGAGCGGGCCTCGATCGCGTCGCCCTCGTCGAGCTCCTCGAGCTGGTCGAGCATCTCCGGGTTCATGCGGCCGCGCAACGTGCCGTCCTCGTCGAGCACGAACGCCAGCCCGCCGCTCATGCCGGCGGCGAAGTTCAGCCCGGTCGGGCCGAGCACGACGACACGTCCGCCGGTCATGTACTCGCAGCCGTGGTCGCCGACGCCCTCGATGACCGCACTCGCGCCGGAGTTGCGCACCGCGAAGCGTTCGCCCGCACAGCCACGGGCGAACAGCTTGCCGCTCGTCGCCCCGTACAGGACGGTGTTGCCGATGATCACGTTCTCCTCGGCGGCGTACGTCACGCCGTCGGGCGGCATGATCGCCAGCGTGCCGCCGGACAGGCCCTTGCCGGTGTAGTCGTTCGTGTCGCCGTGCAGGGTGAAGCTCACGCCGGGCGCCAGCCAGCCACCGAACGACTGCCCGGCGGAGCCGCGGAACTCGACGCAGATCGTCTCGGCCGGCAGACCCTCCTCGCCGTACTGCACGGCGATGTGGCTCGAGAGGATGCCGCCGACGCAGCGGTTCACGTTGCGGATCTCCTTCTCGATCGAGACCGGCTCGCCGCCGGCCAGCGCGTCGCGCGCCTCCTCGACGAGCTCCCAGTCCAGCGCGTCGTCGAGCACCGGGTCGGGCGGACGCACGCACCGCAGCAGCGCGCCCTCGGCGATCTCGGGCCGCGCGAGGATCTTCGTCAGGTCCACGCCGCGCCCCTTCCAGTGCTCGATGAGCGCGTCTGCCTCGAGCAGGTCGCTGCGGCCGATGAGCTCGTCCATCGAGCGCAGGCCGAGCGAGGCCATGATCTCGCGGACCTCCTCGGCGACGAAGAAGAAGAAGTTCACGACGTGCTCGGGCGTGCCCTGGAAGCGCTTGCGCAGCTCGGGATCCTGCGTCGCGATGCCGACCGGGCACGTGTTCAGGTGGCAGGCGCGCATCATGATGCAGCCGGTCGCGATCAGCGGGGCCGTCGAGAAGCCCATCTCGTCGGCGCCGAGCATCGCGGCGATAGCGACGTCGCGCCCGGTCTTCAGCTGGCCGTCGGTCTGGACGATGATGCGCGAGCGCAGGTCGTTCTTGAGCAGCGTCTGCTGCGTCTCGGCGAGACCGATCTCCCACGGCACACCGGCGGCCTGGATCGAGCTCAGCGGCGACGCGCCGGTGCCGCCGTCGTGGCCTGAGATCAGCACGTGGTCGGCGTTCGCCTTGGAGACGCCGGCGGCGACGGTGCCGACGCCGACCTCGGCGACGAGCTTGACCGACACCTGACCGCGCGGGTTCGAGCAGCGCAGGTCGTAGATGAGCTGCTTGAGATCCTCGATCGAGTAGATGTCGTGGTGCGGCGGTGGTGAGATGAGGCCCACTCCGGGCGTCGTGTGGCGCACGCCGCCGATGTAGGCGTCGACCTTGTGGCCGGGGAGCTGGCCGCCCTCGCCGGGCTTGGCGCCCTGGGCCATCTTGATCTGCAGCTGGTCGGAGTTGACGAGGTAGTGGATCGTCACGCCGAAGCG
>JALZJA010000193.1 GCA_030860005.1 Actinomycetota bacterium | reverse complement strand
CGGTCCGCGAGGACGAGAAGGTGGTTGTCGCCGGAGACCAGTGGAATGCGCTCTTGGGCGGCCAGGGCGATCAGGTAGTCGTCGCCGGGGTCGGGGGAGCGCAGCGGTGGATCGTCGCGCGGGTCGGCAACGACGTCGGCGGTCTCGCGCAGCCACGCGAGGGCTGTCGCGGCGTCGGGTTCGGGGATGAGGCGACGCAGCTTCGGGTAGGCAAGCGCACGTTCCAGCTCCTCGAGCAGTGCGGGTGAGATGACGAGCTCGAACGCTCCCTGCTCCCAGGCGACCAGGATGCGCGCGGGTTTGCCCTTCGGTGAGAGCAGGGCGGAGATGACCACGTTCGGGTCGAGGATCGCCCGCACGGCTAGCGCCGGCGGCCACGGGTCTTGTGCTGCGCCTCGACGGCGAGATCGGCTGCCTCTTGCTCGGAGAGGTCGTTGCGGTCCCACATCCGCTCGAGCAGATCGAGACCGAGCTCGCGGCGCACCGCCTGCTCAATGACCTCGCTGTCGCCCTGGCCCGTGCGGGCGGCCCTGACCTTTACCGCGCGCAGCAGCGACTCGTCGATCGTGAGCGTGGTGCGGACCTTCGACATTCTCACATAATAGCATTGTGATGCTTTGATGACGAGATGCAAAGGTGGTGCAATGGGACTTGTTGAGTCGCCGGAAGCCTTGACAATCTCAGGTAGGTCACGCGGAGGAAGCATCGCGATCGAGAAGCCGCCCAGATCCGCTTGACGATCAGCCGTCGCTTTCTGAACGTGACCGCTCGTGTCAGGCCAGCAAGCGACTCACGCGGCGTGTCCGTTGGGCTGGAGCAGGATCTTGAAGGCGCCGTCCTGCTTTTTCTGGAAGATCTCGTAGGCATGCGGGGCCTGTTCGAGCGGCACGCGATGGGTGGCGTAGTCGTCGACGCCGAGCGGGTCGTCGTTGCCGGTGAGCAGCGGCAGGATGTCGTCGACCCAGCGCCTCACGTTGGCCTGGCCCATCCGCATCGTGATCTGCTTGTCGAACATCTGCAGCAGCGGCATCGGGCTCAAGGCGCCGCCGTAGACGCCCGACAGCGAGATGGTGCCGCCGCGCTGAACGATCTCGATGGCGAGGTACATCGCGGCGAGCCGGTCGATTCCAGCGGTCTCGGTCAGCTTGCGCGCGACCGCGTCGGGGAGCATCCCGGCGATCCGGTGGGCGAACCTGCCGACCGGCGACCCGTGTGCCTCCATGCCGACGGCGTCGATCACGGAGATCGGGCCGCGGCCGTCGGTCATGCCGCGCACGACGGCGGCAAGGTCGTCATGCGCGGTCACATCGAGCGTTTCGACACCATGCGCGCGCGCACGCTCGAGCCGGTCGGGCACGAGATCGACGCCGATCGCGCGTCCGGCGTCGCGGTGCTGGGCGATCCGGGTGCACATCTCCCCGATCGGGCCGAGCCCGAGGACGAGCACGGTCTCGCCCTTCGGGATGTCGGCGTACTCGACGGCCTGCCACGCCGTCGGTAGCACGTCCGACAGGTAGACGAAGCGGTCGTCGGGCGGCCCGTCGGGCACCTTGATCGGGCCGTAATGAGCCTCGGGGACGCGCAGGTACTCCGCCTGCCCGCCCGGAACCTGCCCGTACAGCTTGGTGTAGCCGAAGAGGGCCGCGCCGGTGTCCTGCTCGCGTACCTGCGTGGTCTCGCACTGAGACTGAAGGCCCTTCTCGCACGTGTAGCAGTGCCCGCAGGAGATGTTGAACGGGATCACGACGCGGTCGCCGGGCTCGATGTTGTCGACCTCCGAGCCGACCTCCTCCACGACGCCCATCGGCTCGTGTCCCAGGATGTCGCCGGGATCGATGAATGGCCCGAGCACCTCGTAGAGGTGCAGGTCCGAGCCGCAGATCCCCGACGAGGTGACCTTGATGATCGCGTCGGTCGGCTCCTCGATCACCGGATCGCGGACGGAGTCGACGCGGACGTCGTGCGTGCCGTGCCAGGTGAGCGCCTTCATCGCTTCGCCGATCCGAGCTCGAATCCGATCCCGGTCGATGCGCCGGTGACGCCGGCCAGCGGCCTGGCCGGCGAATCGCTCTGTCCGTTTTCGCTGCGAAGGCTGTCCATGCGAGATCTCCGTGGTCGCGGTGACGTCTCACCGAAGTGCCCGCGTCGCCCCGCGCATACACCGGCGCCCGAGCCACTTGGCACGGCGACAACCGACCGCTTCAGGTCGGGCGCGTCAGCGCTTGGACTTCTGGCCGCTCTCGAAGCGCTGCGCGATCGCGTCGCCGCCCATCCTGCGCGTGACCGTCGCGGCCGTCTCCGGCAGCAGCGAGCCGAACGTCGTGCCGACCTTCAGGCCGACCGGTGCGACGTCGACCTCGCCCTTGTTGCGCTCGATCGCGCGCAGCGTCGCGCTGGCGACGTGCTCGGGCGACTTCGTGCCAACGCCGGCCGGAAGCGTCACGCCCGAGTCGGCGAACATGCCGGCGTCGCGAATGAAGCCGGGGAAGATCGCCGACACGCCGACGCCGCTGCCGTGCAGCTCCGCGCGGAGGGCGCCAGCGAAGCCGCGCAGGCCGAACTTCGTCGCGTTGTAGATCGAGCTGCCGGCGGTCGCGGTCTTGCCCGCCAGCGAGGACATGAACACGATATGTCCCGAGCCGCGCTCCATCATCCGCGGCACCAGCGTGCGAGCCATCATGATCGGCGCGCGCAGGTTGACGCGCAGCGCGCGGTCGATCTCCTCCTCGCTGAAGGACTCAAGCCGGCCCGAGCCCGGCAGCCCGGCGTTCGCGACGAGTATGTCGATGTCCGCGTGCGAGTCGACGAGCGCGCGCACCGAGTCGGGATCGGAGAGGTCGGCGACGGCGATCTGCGCGCCGAGTTCCTGCGCGAGCCCTTCGAGCACGTCAGCGCGGCGCCCGGACAGGATCACCTGCGCGCCCGCCCCCGACAGCTTGCGAGCGATCGCGTGGCCGAGCCCGCCGGTCGCCCCCGTGAGCAGCACGCTGCGTCCGGCGACGTTCACGGCGCGAACACCGCGACGGTCGCCGTGAAGCCGTGCAGGAAGCTCTCGCCGCCAACGGGCCCGATCTCGCCCGCCGCGAAGAAGCCCGCCGCCGGGATGTGCCCGAGCTCGGCCGTCAGCGCAGTCGCGTCGTGGTCGGGCACGCCGAACATCCCGCGTCCGCGCCCGTTGCACGTGAACATGAGCGCGCCCACGGGCGTGTCCGAGCCGAGCGCCTCGCGGCGCAGGCTCAGCGCCTCGCGCAGATCGCGATCCGCGGAGGCGGCGTCGCGCGCGTGCACGCGGACCTTCTGGCCCTCCTCGACCGTCGCGCCCACCGCGATCGTGCCCGTCTCCGGATCGCCGCCGAGCACGCTGCGCACGAGGAAGTCCTTCTGCTCGCCGCCGTCCCCGCCGTTGTGCTCGACGACCATGCCGAGCAGCATCCCGCCCTCGAGCATCTCGCGCTCCGCGTCGCTCATGCGGTCGACGATCGCACGCAGCGCTCCGAGCGCCGGGCGCCCTCCGAGCTTCTTGATGATCCGGCCCTCACCCTCGGTGATCTTCAGCTCGGGGCCGAGCGGGGTCGCTCCCTGCGAGACGCACGGCAGCAGCTCGATGCCGTCGAAGCGCACGCCGACGGCCCCGCCGGAGACGACCTCGTCGCCGCGGAACAGGGCGGCTCGCCCATCGAGCGTCCGGGCGCTCGAGATGCCGCCGAGCACCGGAACGCCGGGCGCGCGCTCGTGCAGCTCGGTCAGGACGGCGTCGGTCGGAAAGGAGTACGGGTCGGGCAGCAGGATCGCTCCGCCCGCGCCCTCGAGGTCGGGGATGCCGGCCACCGTGACGCCATCCTCGACCTCGCGCACCTCGGCGTGAAACGTCGACACGATGCCGTTCTCGAAGGCGCCCGCCCAGACGGTCACCGCCGTGCCACCCTCGATCTCGCGACCGCCGCCGACGATTCCGCCAGCGCCGCAGCCGATGAGCACGTCGGGCTCGAGCGTCTCGTGAACGGCCTCGATCGTGGCGTCGGGCGTCGCGAGGTGCGCGCCCGAGGCGAAGACGACGACGAGGTCGATGCTGGCACCGTCCAGCTCGCGCCCGACCTCTTCGGCGGCCTGGAGGGCACCGGCCCGTGGGTCCGAGTCGGTTGACAGCCCGCAGGCGATCCGCACGCTCATCGCCTTGCACGATACTCCGCATCTGTGACGTCGCCCGCAGGTCACCGGTTCCGTGACCGGAGGGCGAAACGCTTTATCCCGCAGCGACGG
Organism: Actinomycetota bacterium; assembly: GCA_030860005.1. Lineage (GTDB taxonomy): Bacteria > Actinomycetota > Thermoleophilia > Solirubrobacterales > Solirubrobacteraceae > CADCVQ01. The sequence goes on along the minus strand of JALZJA010000193.1, from coordinate 8,626 downwards.
ATACTGCACCGAGTTGCCCGCAATCGTCCTCGCGCTCTTCGGTCCCACGGCGGTCGGCAAGACCGACATCGCCGTCGCGCTCGCCGATCGCATGCGCGCGCGCGGCGAGCGTCCGGTCGCGGTCTCGGCCGACGCCCTCCAGGTGTACGCGGGCCTCGAGACCCTCACCGGCGCTCCGGATCGCGCTCACCGCGCGCTGCTCGAGCATCGCCTCATCTCGTTCCTGCCGATCGACGCGCGCTTCAGCGTCGCCGAGTACGCCGAGCTTGCCCACGCCGAGATCGACGGGCTGCTCGCCGCGGGCGCCACGCCGATCGTCGCGGGCGGCACCGGCCTGTACCTGCGTGCCGCGCTCGCCGAGCTCGCACTCCGGCCGCCGCCACCCGAGGGCGTGCGCGAGCGCTGGGAGGCGCAGCTGCTCGAGCGCGGCCCCGAGGCGCTGCACGCCCAGCTCGCCCGCGAAGCCCCGTGGGCGGCCGAGAAGATCGACCCGCGCGACCGCCACCGCATCGTGCGCGCGCTCGAGCTGCTCGACCAGGACGCGCTCGAGCCCGCAGCGGGATCGAACAAGCTCTGGACGCGCGACACGCGCCACCCGACGCGCCTGGTCGGGCTCATCCGCGACCGCGACGAGCTCTACGCGCGCATCGACGCGCGCGTCGACCGGATGATCGCGGCGGGCGCCGTCGATCAGGTTCGCGCCGCGCACGCCGCCGGCGCGTCCGAAACGGCCCGTGTCGCGCTCGGCTTCGACGAGCTGCTCACCGGCGACGTCGAAGCGATGAAGCGCCGCACGCGCAACTACGCACGCCGCCAGCTGACGTGGATGCGCAAGCTGCCCGACGTCGAGGTCATCGACATCGGCGGGCGCTCCGCCGAGCAGGTCGCGGCGGAGATAGACGCTTGAGCCAATCGGCGTCCTCCAGGACACAGACACGTCCCGCACGCCGCGTAGGATCGGTGCGTGCCGCTCGGGCGAGGGAACCGCTACGCCGCCTGCCGCTCGTGCGAGCGGAGAGTGTCGGGAAGCGCCATCTCGAACCCGAGCTTGCGCAACCCTTGTACAAGCGTGAGGAACTTCTCGCGCTTGTGCTCAGCGTACGCCGACGGGTCGTCCGCGAGCTCCGCGACGCGAACAGCGTGGTACTTGGCGTACCAGGCTGCCGCTCCGCGGAGCGCCTCGAGCTCCGCGGGCGTCAGATCGTCGGCGCTGGTTGGTGACATGGCGGTCTCTACCGTAGTCATGCCACCGGACGCTCGACCGGTTCGGGCGAGGATCTTCCCGCTCCCTCCGGGGTTCTGATGCAAGCGGCGCCAGTTCCGGTACAGCTCACCCAGTTTGCGGCGCTCCTCGACGAGCAGGCGGGCCGCTACCGGGAACTGAACGGCGGGCGACACCTCGGCGAGTATCTCGCACTAGCACGCACTCGCGAGGACGAGGAACTGCTCACCGAGCCCATACTGGCGGCCCTGATCGAACGGGTACTCGGATTTCCACCGGACGCCTACTTTCCGCAGCTCGGACGCAGCGGCCTGAAGCCTGACTTCACGCCAATCGATCTTGTGGCCCACCGCTTCGTGCTTGACGCGAAGAGCTCAATGCAGGATCTCGATGGGCACGAACGGCAGATCCGTGCCTACGTTGACCAGCGGCATCTCGACTACGGGGTGCTGTTCAACCTCCGCGAGTTGCGGGTGTATCGACGCGGGGCGACGGGGCACGACAGCCAGCTCTCCTTCGAGGTCGGGCGGCTGTGGCAGGTCGCCCACGGCGAGGCTCTGGACATCGATGAGGTCAACCGCTTCGTCCGCTTCTGCGGGCTGTTCGGCCACCGCCCGATGGGCGTCGAGGAGAAGATCGAACGAGTCGCCGAGGCGGAGCCGTGGCGCGAACGCGCCGGGATCGGGGAGGAGCTGCAGATCGACCTCGAGTTCCTGGTCAGCCAGTTGCGCTCGCTGTCGAGGCTGCTGGCGGAGGACGCCGCAGCCCAGCACGAGCGCCTGCTCGAGGACATCGAGCTGAATCCCGACCACGAACGTCGGCTCCGTCTGGAGCTCGAAACGCTCGCACGCGAGATCGAACCGCGCGTAGACGTCTCGGCGCTGCCGGCGACGGTCGCGCGCTACCGGGAGGCCGATGGAATTGCACGGCGCGCGTGGGCGCAGTACCTCATGCGCGTCTCCCAGCTCACGCTGACCCGGATCCTGCTCTACCGCTCGTGGGAGGACGCCGGTTTCGTCGAGGATTGTCTTTACGACGGTGGCTTCGAGCAGGTCTACGAGCGCCTGGATCGCAACCTGCGGCACGTCCTCGACGAGGCGTTCCAGCGCGGACGCGCGCGCTACCGCTGGCTCTTCGGTGAGGACAACAACTACGACTGGTTCAGGCCACGCGAACAGGCGCTGGCCGAGGTGCTCTACGCGCTCGTCCCGTTTCCGCTGGCTCACCTCGGCGCTGACGTGCTCGGTGTGGGCTCTACGAGTCCTACGTGGACGAGATCGACCGCGATCGGCTCGGGCAGTTCTACACCCCGCGCGCGGTGGTGCGGTTCATGCTCGACCGCGCCGGATTCGCCGGCCCGGAGGGCATCTTCCGCATCGAGGACGACGAGCGCCGTGAGCGTTCGATCTTCGATTTCGCCACCGGCTCTGGAGGCTTCCTGGTGGAGGCCGCGCGTCGGGTGATCGACGAGGGCGGCCTGGATCTGGGTGAGGCGCGCGATCTGCGGGAGGGCCTGCGAGCGATCGTGCGTGGCTTCCACGGCTGCGAGATCAGCCCGTTCCCGTACTACTTGACCGAGGTCAACTTGCTGCTGCAGGTCTCGCGTCTGCTCGGGCGCCTGCGCGAGGTCGGTGAGGAGCCCAGCACGTTCACGCTCGGTGTCGTCCACACCGACTCGCTCGGGGCGCGCCGAGGACCGGGCGAGAGCTTCCGTGAGCTCGAGCCGCGTCAGCGCGCCGACGCGGCGCTGCTCGCTTCCGACGAGCGCTACGGGATCGTGCCATTGGACGCCGCGAAGGAGCCGCGGTTCGCGCAGATCCGCCGCAACGAGGTCTTCGACCTGATCATCGGCAACCCGCCCTACGTGTTCGAGTCAGGCAACAAGGTGCTCTTCGATCGTCTTCGCGCGCTTGCAGGCTGGCGCGACGTCTACCGCGGCAAGAGCGACTACCTCTACTACTTCCTCGCGATGGCGGCCGAGAAGCTCGCACCCGGCGGGCGGCTGTGTGTCATCACGCCCGCCGGGTGGATGAACGCGGGCAACGCGGACTGGCTACGCGAGCAGATCGCATCGAGCCTGCGCCTCGACGAGCTCTACCTCTTCGGGAGTATGCGACTCTTCGCCACCGAGCGGCAGGAGCGCGACGTGCGTTTCGGCATGACGCCGCCGACGGTCGAGAGCGCCATCCTCGTCGCGACGAAGGCACCGGCACCCGAGCGGCATCGTCTGCGCGTCGTGCTGCTCGAGGAAGAAGCCGAAGCGGCGCGCGCGCTCACGGCGGACCCGGCGGCACGCACCCCGCCGAGGGAAGACCTGCTCGAAGCGATGGCCTCACGCGCCGCTGGCCGTGCCGGCCGGGCGAGGGGGATCTTGGTGCACGATGTCGCGCAGGACGAGCTGCGCTCGACGCGGCCATGGCCGGTCAAGCACGGGCCGCGAGACGTCGCGGCACGCGTCGTGGCCCACCTCCAAGCCCGCCTCGACGCGCCGGCGTGCGCGGTCGAGCGCCTCGCCGAGCGCTGGGCGGTCGCCCAGGGCATCCAAACGGGTGCTGACGCCTACACGGCTCGCGTGCAGCGGCGGCTGCCGGAGCGCACCCGCTCGGAACTCGCGGCACGGGGGCACCGCACGGGCGATCCCATCCTCGAGCTTCCGCCAGGCGCGGAGCGCACGCGCCCTTGGTGTGACCATTCGCACTTGCTTGCGCGCACGCCGGAGCCGCAGGGCGCTGCTCTACGGAGCAATCGACGAGTCCAATTACTCGAGCCTGGTGTGGCTTCGCGGAGGGGGCGACCCGCCCGCCGAGGTGATCGACGCTCTCGAGCCCTGGCGCGAGGTCCTGCGCACCCGAGCCGAGTTCGCCCGCAACTCGCGGCGGATATGGTGGGAGACGGCCTGGCCGCGCGATCGCGCAACGCTGACCGGCCCGAAGGTCATCGCGCTGTACCGCACCGACCGTGGCCGCTTCGCGCTCGACGAGACCGGTGAATGGCAGCCGTCGATCAAGACGACGATCGCCGCGCCGCGAGAGGAGGGGCTCTCGGTGGCTTACCTGTGCGGCGTGCTCAACAGCGAGCTGCTCGATCTCTGGTACGCGGTTCGCGGCAAGACGCCCCGGGACATCTGGCGCAACTACGAGCCCAAGCCGATGAACGAGATGCCCTACCGCCACGTGCCGCAGACAGAGGCTTGGGCGCCGAGCGCCGAGGTCGATGCGTTGGTGGATGCGTTCGCGAGCGGCGACGTGGATGCGGCGCTCGAGGCCGCCGCGCTCGTGCGGGCGGCGATCGGCTCACCGGTAGGTGACGCCGACGCGGTCGCTGCCATCGAGCAGCTCGTGCGCGCCATCGCCGGCAATCGACGGGCGCTCCTGCCACTTCGCCGGATCGCCCCGGAGCTGCGTCGTGCCGTCAAAAATCCCTGGAGAACGCACGGCGTCAACGTGGATCGCGCCTCCGTGCTGACCGAGATGCCGCCGGCGGCGGTCCGGTCGGTGCGGCTGGACCCCGCACTCACCCTCAGCGTCATCACTGACGGCGTGCTCGGACGCTCTCGCGTGCCGACGAGCCTCGACGCTTTCGCTGCCGAGGTCGCCCGGCGTCAAGACGAGATCGATGACCTCCTCGATGTCGGACGGCGGCTGGTGGAGGCTATTGAACGGCTCGTCTGCGAGCTCTACGGCGTGCCCGACGCGCTCACCGATCTCGTGGTCGAGAGCGCCGTAGCGCGAGCCGGGACCGTTGCTCAGGCGGAGGACTGACAAGCGGTGGGCCCGATAGGCCCGCGGCGGACATAGACTCGCCGCATGACCTCGATCACGTTCGAGAAGTGGCAGGCGCTCGGCAACGACTACCTCATCTTCGAGGAGCGCGGCCTGCCGTTCGAGCTGACGCCGGCGCGGATCGAGCGCATCTGCGACGTCCACACGGGCGTCGGCTCGGACGGCATCCTGCTGCTGTCCGAGCCCGACGAGCGCGGCTTCGTGGCGCGACTGCGCATCTTCAACCCCGACGGCTCGGAGGCCGAGCTGTCGGGCAACGGCGCGCGCGAGGCCGTCATGTACCTGCGTCGCTCCCAGTGGACGGACCAGGATCGTTTCTCGATCCAGACGGCAGCCGGTGAGATCCGCCCGACGATCACCGGCCCGACGACCTGCACGATCGACATGGGCCGCGCGAAGACGTCGTCGAAGGACTTTCCGTCGGGCGACGCCGACGGCGCCGGGACGCTCGAGACCGCGGATGGGCGCCGGTGGCGCTTTCAGCACGTCTCCGTCGGCAACCCGCAGTGCGCGATCCACCATCCCGACCACGACGAGCTCGAAGCGCTCGACCTGCCCGCGATCGGCCCGGCAATCGAGCGCAGCGAGCTGTTTCCGAACCGCACGAACGTCAGCTGGTTCGCCGAGCTCGAGCCCGGCGTGATCCGCGCCCGGATCTTCGAGCGCGGCGTGGGGGAGACGATGTCGTCGGGCACCGGGGCGAGCGGCGCCGCCGTCGCCTACGTCCTGCGCGGGGGCGAATCGCCCGTCACCGTGCGCCTCGACGGCGGCGAGCTCGTCGTCGACGTCGAGGAGGACCTGCACCTGAACCTGGCCGGCTGGGCCGGTCCCGTCTACCGGGGCGAGCTCGCCGACGACTTCCGCAAGGAGCTGGAGAGCACGTGAAGCCGTCGCGGCGCCTCGACCTCATCCCGCCGTACCTGTTCGCCGAGCTCGAGCGCAAGGTCGCCGCCAAGCGCGCAGCCGGCGTGGACGTCATCTCGCTGGGGATCGGCGACCCCGACCGCCCGACCCCGGCGATCATCGTCGACGCGATGCAGCAGGCGGTGACGGAGCCCGGGACCCACCAGTACCCGTCAAACCGCGGCCGCCCGGAGTTCCGCGAGGCGGTCTCCGACTTCTACATGCGCCGCTTCGACGTCGAGCTCGATCCGGCGACCGAGATCATGCCCGCGATCGGCGCGAAGGAGTGCATCTTCAACCTCAACCTCGCGTTCCTCGACCTCGGCGAGGCGGCGCTGTCGGCCGATCCCGGCTACCCCGTCTACACCGGCGGCCCGCTGCTCGCGGGCGGCGAGCCGGTCCTCATGCCGCTGCTGCCCGAGCGCGGCTTCATGCCCGACCTGAGCGCGATCTCAGACGCCGACCGCGCGCGCGCGAAGCTCATGTTCTTCAACTATCCGAACAATCCCACCGGCGCGGTCGTGCGCGAGGGGTTCTTCGAGGAGGTCGTGAACTACACGGAGGGCACCGACATCCTGGCGGTGCACGACAACGCCTACTCGGAGACGACGTACGACGGCTACCGGGCGCCCTCGTTCCTGGCGACGCGGGGCGCCAAGGACATCGGCGTCGAGGTCTTCTCGCTGTCCAAGGGCTACAACATGACCGGCTGGCGCTGCGCGGCGATCGTCGGCAACGCCGACGCGATCAGCGCCTACTGGAAGCTCAAGACGAACATCGACTCCGGACTGTTCGAAGCCGTGCAGCTCGCCGGGATCGCGGCGCTCAGCCCTGACGCCGACGGTGACAAGGCCGAGATGAACCTGCTGTACACCCGCCGGCGCGACCTCGTCGTCAACGCGCTGCGCGAGATCGGCGTCAACGTGAGACCCCCGAAGGGCACGATCTACATCTGGGCGCCGGTGCCGGATGGCTTCGCGACCGCCGCCGAATACTGCGAGCACGTGCTTGACGAGGCCGGCGTCGTGATCTCGCCGGGTGGCGCCTACGGCCCCAACGGCGAGGGGTTCTTCCGCATCTCGCTGACGACGCCCGACGACCGGCTGGTAGAGGCCGTGCAGCGGCTCGGTCGCCTGGCGGGCTGAGAGACGAGGCTCGTGCGCTTCTGCGGCATCGACGTCTCCGCCACGCGGGCCAACCAGCAGCTCTGCACGCTGCACGAGCGGCGCGGTGGCGAGGGCGTGGAGCTCGTCGCGACGTTCTACGAGCCCGGCGACGTCGATGCGGTCGCGCGCACGGTGCTCGGCTTCGGCGGCGAGGCGGTTGCCGCGGTCGACGCGCCCTCCGGTCACCGCCTCGACCTGCTCGCGCCCGGCAGCGCGCTGCGCGCCGAGCTCGGGTTGCCCGAGGGGCGCTTCGAGCGTCACCGCGTCTGCGATGCGCTGCTGTTCCGCCGCCGGCTCCCGCTCTACCCGGTGCCCTCGGCCAACCAGGCGCTCGCGGCTTGGGAGCGCTGGATCGGCGTGGGATTCGAGCTGTTCTCCGCGCTCGCGCGGCTCGAGCTCTTTCGCCCCCACACGACCGACGGCGAGGTCATGGGCAGGATCGAGGAGGGCGCGCTGCGCTTCGGCCGCCTGTGCGAGACGTATCCCGACGCCGTCTTCTGCTCGATGATCGGTCATCGCCCGCCGCCGAAGCGCACGCCGTGGGGCCTGCAGCAGCGGATCGCGGCGCTGAGGCTGCGCGGCGTCGTCGACGCCGACGGCGGTCTGTGGCACCGCACGCTGGACGAGCTCGATGCGTGCGCGGCAGCGTACGCGGCGTACGTGCTCGCCGGCGGCAGCGGGTCATGGGTGGGCGACCCGCGCGAGGGCGTGATCGTCCTGCCCGTCGACGAGCTGCTGGCGCGCTACGACCCGCTGCCACCGCCGGCCCGCGCGCCGCTCGCATGACTCCTGACGGGTCCGCCCACCAGGGCATCTAGACTGGAAGTTCGTGCAACGTTCCCGCCACGGGCGCGTGGGCGAGGCCCGCGCCGCCAGCGACACAGCATCCGGACGCCCCAAGCAACGCGCGCTGTGCATCGCCGCGCTCGACGAGGGCGACGACCTAGGCGAGCTGCGCGAGCTGCTGCGCACGGCCGGCGTCGCGTTCGTCGGGCAGATCGTCCAGCACCGCGACAAACCGCATCCCAACACCTACCTCGGGCCGGGCAAGCTCGTGGAGGTCAAGGCGGCCGCGCAGGCTGCCGACGCGAACGTCATAGCCTGCGACGACGAGCTCAGCCCGCGCCAGGAGCGCAACCTCGAAGAGGAGCTCGGCATGCCGGTCGTCGACCGCACGACGATCATCCTCGACATCTTCGCCGGGCACGCCCACAGCGCCGAGGGCAAGCTCCAGGTCGAGCTCGCGCAGCTCGAGTACAACATGGCGCGCATGCGCGGCCTGTGGACGCATCTCGAGCGTCTCGGAGCAAGCGCCGCGCAGCCCGGCATCGGCGCCCGCGGACCGGGCGAGTCGCAGATCGAGACCGACCGCAGGCTGGCGCGCAACCGCATCACGGCGCTGCGCCGGCGCCTGGACGGCGTCGTGTCATCGCGCGCGGTCATGCGCGCGGAGCGCGAGCGGGCGCACCTGCCGCAGATCGCACTTGCGGGTTATACGAACGCCGGCAAGTCGACGTTGCTCAACCGGCTGACCGGGGCGGAGGTCGGCGTTC
>JALZJA010000186.1 GCA_030860005.1 Actinomycetota bacterium | reverse complement strand
GCGTCTCCGGCGCGATGGAGGCCAGCCTCGACGACGTGCTGTTCTGGGGCGCCCTGTCCTTCGCCCTGGTCATCGCCGGCGCCGTCGCGTGGCCGCTCAACCGCTGGCTGATCGCCCGCGGCAAGGGCCACGCCGTCGTCCACGAGACCGGCATCCACGGCGGCCCATCCCCGCGCATCATCGCCATCATCGCCGCCATCGCCTTCGTCTTCGGCACAAGCGTCCTGCTCGCCGAAGCATTCGACACAGGCGAACCCGCACACGACGGCGGCCACAGCGCCGCCGTCACCCCGACGGGCTCCTAGTAGCCCCGGACCTCACCCCCGACGCAGGCGCGCCACGAGTTGGTACACGGCCTCCCCGACCGCATCGAGGCTTCGCCGCGACACCTGGTCGAGATCGTCGGCCAGCGTGTCGCGGACGGGGTAGTCGAAGTCGATGACGTCGATCGCCGGGATCCCGCGCTCGGTGAAAGGCGTGTGGTCGTCGAGGATCCGTCCGGACGTGTTCGACGAGAACAGCGCACCGACGCCGACCGCGCGCGCCGCGGAGCGAAGCCTGCGCCACAGCGCGGCGTTCGACCCCGCCTCGCGCCGGAAGCGCAGCCCGCGCTTCTCGGCGATGTAGTCGAGCAGGATCAGGCGGTGCACCTCATCGCCGTGGCGAGCGGCGTACGCGCGCGAGCCGCGCAGCCCGCACTCGATGAACGGTTCGCAGCCGGCCGGTTCCTCTTCGCCGTCGAAGAGCACGAAGCGCAGCTCACGAGCTCCCCTCGGCCGGCGGGCCTTGGCGAACGCGCGCGCGAGCTCCACGACGGCCGCGGTCCCGGCGGCGCCGTCGTTGGCGCCGACGAAACCGACGGGCTCGGCCTCGACGTCGTAGTGCGCCGCGATGACGATCGCCGGCTTGCGGCCGTGAAGCGAGCCGACGACGTTGCGCAGCCCCGGATGGCCATCGACCGCCTCGTAGTGCCCGCGCGGCAGCAGCCTGCGCAGCCGCTGGGAGAGCTTGTGCAGCGCCGGGGAACCGGCCGGCCGGTGGCCGTAGCGCTGCACCTGCTCGCGCAGCAATGCGAAGGCGCGCACGCCGTCGAAGCGGTTGCTCGTCGCGCGCGGCGCCAGCGATCGGGTCGCGGCCGATGAGCCGTCGCCGGAGCCGCGGGTCGCCCACACGAGCAGCCCGGCACCGAGCAGGATCTGCGCGACGACGACGACCGCGATCGGCCGGCTGACGCGTCTAGTCGTTGCTCGTCACCGCCTCGAGCAGCTCGGCGAAGCGCTTGCGCGCCTCGGCGCGGCGCGTCGGCACGTGCTCGCTGGGCACATCGCCCGGCGGCGGCTCGTAGCCGCGCAGGATCTGGCGCGCGACGGACTGGCGGTGGACCTCGTCGGGCCCGTCGTACAGGCGCGCCCCGCGCGCGTAGCGGTACATCGCCTCGAGCGGCATGTCGGTCGAGTACCCGAGGCTGCCGTGCACCTGCAGCGCGCGGTCGATGACATCGTGCAGCACCTGCGCGCCGTAGAACTTGATCAGCGAGACGTCGGTGCGCGCCGCCGCCGCGCCCTGCGTGTCGATCTTCCAGGCGGCATGGAGCGTCATCAGCCGCGCCGCCTGCATCTGCGCAGCCGAGTCGGCGATCCAGTTCTGGACGGTCTGCTTGTCGGCCAGCACCGAGCCGTGCGCGTAGCGGTACGTCGCGCGCTCGCAGAGCATGTCGAACGCGCGCCGCGCGACGCCGAGCCAGCGCATGCAGTGATGGATGCGCCCCGGGATGAGCCTGCTCTGCGCGAGCGCGAATCCGGCGCCGCGCGCGCCGAGCAGGTTCTCGTGCGGCACGCGCACGCCCTCATAGCGGATCTCCGCGTGCCCGCCGAGCCGGCCGAGGGCCTCTTTCCCATGCTCCATCGTCGGCACGTCGCGCAGGATCTGAACGCCCGGCGTCGCGGCCGGGACGATGATCATCGAGGCGCGCTGATGCGGGCGCGCGTCGGGGTCGGTGATCGCCATGACGATCAGGAAGTCGGCGACGGACGCGTTCGTCGTAAACCACTTGTGCCCGTCGATGACCCACTCGCCGGTCGCCTCGTCGAGCACGGCGCGCGTCTTTAGCAGCGTCGGATCGGCGCCCGCGCTGTCGGGCTCGGTCATCGAGAACGCCGAGCGCAGCTCGCCCGCGAGCAGCGCGAACAGCCAGCGCTCCTTCTGCTCGTCGGTGCCGGCCAGCGCGATCAGCTCGCTGTTGCCAGAGTCCGGCGCCTGGTTTCCAAACGCGCTGGGCGCATATGGCGAGGTTCCGAGAACCTCGTGCATCAGCCCGAGCTTGACCTGCCCGAAGCCCTGCCCCCCGAGCTCGGGCGGCAGGTGAGCGGCCCACAGGCCGCGCTCGCGCACGCGCTCGGCGAGCGGGCGCAGCGCGCGATCGAGCTGCGGCTGGTCGAGGTCGAGCGTCTCCAGCGGCCAGACCTCGTCGCGCACGACCTGCGCCATCCAGTTCAGCTGAGCCTGGAACTCGGGCTCGGTCGAGAAATCCCACGCCATGGCCCTGCTCAGGGTACGCCCGCGGTCCTGTATGGCGCGAAGCCGGTCTGTTCTACGCTGCGCAGCATGGCTCCGCGTCACCTCGATCGGCTCACCGCGGTGGACGCTTCGTTCCTGCATCAGGAGGGACCCGCATCGCACATGCACATCGGCGCGCTCGTGCTCGCCGACGGGCCGGCACCGCCATTCGACGACTTCCTCGACCTCATCCGTTCGCGGCTGCATCTCGTGCCGCGCTACCGCCAGAAGCTCGTCTTCCCGCCCGCCGCCAGCGGCCGCCCGCTGTGGGCCGACGACATGGACTTCAACATCGAGTACCACGTGCGCCACACGGCGCTGCCGGCACCAGGCAGCCAGGAGCAGCTGCAGCACCTCTCGGCGCGCATCTTCTCCCAGCAGCTCGACCGCTCCAAGCCGTTGTGGGAGCTGTGGCTGATGGAGGGCCTCGAGGACGGCCGCTTCGCGCTGCTGACCAAGGCCCACCACGCGATGATCGACGGCATCGCCGGCGTCGACCTCGGCACGGTCATGTTCGACCTCGGCCTCGAGCCGACGCAGGCCGGCGACGGGCTAGAGCCGTGGGAGCCCGATCCCGAGCCCTCGGCGGTGGACCTCCTGAGCGCGGGCGTGAAGGGCTTCGTGAAGGCCGGCGCCGAGGTGACAGCCCAGGCACTCGGTGCACTTTCCCGGCCCGAACGCGCGGTGGAGGACGCGCGCATTGCCGCCGAGGGCCTCGGCGAGATCCTGTGGGCGACGCTGAACCCCGCGCCGGCGACCCCGCTGAACGTCGAGATCGGACCGCACCGGCGCTTCGTCAGCATCGAGTCGCCGTTGCAGGACTTCAAGAACGTCAAGAACGCGTTTGGCGGAACGGTGAACGACGTCGTGCTCGCGGTCGTCGCCGGCGCGCTGCGCGCGTGGCTGCACTCCCGCGGCGTGCGCACCGAGGGCCTCGAGCTGCGCGCCCTCGTGCCGGTGTCGGTGCGTACCGAGGAGCAGCGCGGCAGCGCCGGCAATCAGCTCGCCGTCATGCGCGCGCCGCTGCCCGTCTACGTCGACGATCCGGTCGAGCGCCTCGCCGTCGTGCGCTCGGCGATGGACGACCTGAAGGAGTCAAAGCAGGCCGTCGGCGCCGAGGTCCTCACGAGCGTGCAGAACTTCGCTCCGCCGACGGTCCTCGCCCAGGCCTCGCGCCTGAACTTCTCCACGCGCCTGTTCAATCTGCTCGTGACGAACATCCCGGGACCGCAGTTCCCGCTCTACGTCTCGGGCCGCGAGATGCAGACGGTCTTTCCGATCGCGTTCCTGCCCAAGGACCACGCGTTGGCGATCGCGATCATGTCCTACAACGGCCAGATGAACTTCGGCCTGCTCGGCGACTACGATGAGATGCCCGACCTCGAGATGTTCGGCGAGAGCATCGCGGCCTCGCTGGCGGAGCTCGTGACGCTCGCCGGGCGCGCCGCTAACGGCTCCGGCTGACCCTCAGTGAGACGTCTGCCCTGCGCGGCCTGCGCTCGCGGTTGCTCTTCCTGTCGACGGCGACGGTGTAGAAGCGATAGCGCGCGCCGCGCCTCGTCCTGATCCTCCGGCGCTTCTTCGTCGTCGAGGCGATCTTCTTGTACTTGCGGCCGTTCGTGCTGCGATAGACGTAGTAGCGCCGGATCCCGGAGGCCACGAGCCCGGGACGCGTCACGTCCTTGCCGCTCCACCTCAGCGTGAACGTCGTCTTCCTCCTCAAGCGCTTGGGCCCACGCGCCTTCGATGTCGGCGCCCGGCGGTCGATGGCGCGCGCAGCGTCAACGGCCGCCCCGGCGTTGACGATTCCCCAGCCGAGCTCCGGGCCCCACGCGCTGCCCGCCGGGCGCGTCGCGGTCTGCTTGAGCAGCCGGACGACCTCGGTTGAGCGCAGGTCGGGGTTGAGGTGCGCGACGAGCGCGGCGATGCCCGCGACCTGCGGCGCGGCGATCGAGGTCCCTTTGAGGTAGGCGTAGCGGTTGTCGCCGTTGATGGTCGTGCGGCAGTTGCACGGCGATGCCCCGGAGTCGATCAGCGTCTCGTTGGCCGGCCACGCCCCGAGGACGCCGTTCGGCCCGAGGGGACCCGAGTTCGCGTAGCCGCCGTGGGCGGCGAGCGAGATCTGCGAGCCCCTCCCGGCGAACGTGCTCCGCAGGCCGCTGTAGTCCGCCGACGTCACCGTGAGTCCCCTGTTGAAGGCGATGTCCGGCCCGGTCGAGGTCGGCTGCAGGACGTTGGCCGGATCGCCCTGCTCCTGCCCGCCGTCGTTGTTGTCCGCCGCCGCAACGAGCACGGCACCGCGCTCGATCGCGTAGTTCAGCGCGGCGACGAGCGCCGGCGGGGGCGGAGCGCCGCTGGAGTTGCCAAAGCTCATGTTGATCGCATCGGCACCGAGGTCGGTGGCGTCCACGATCGACTTGGTGACCGACGCGTCGAGGAGGTCGCTCTTCAAGACGATGAGGTTGCAGTTCAAGCCCGAGCCGACGATCCCGATGGCGTTGTTGCCCGCGGCGCACGCTTGCGAGGCGACGTGGGTGCCGTGTCCGTCTTCGTCGAAGTTCGCGGGGCCGTATTCGGGCCTGGGGTCGTTGTCGAGCGCGGCGGCGATCTTGCCGGCGAACTCGGGGTGGGCGCCGTCGATGCCGCTGTCGATGATCGCGACCTTCGCCCCGGTGCCGCGCGTGATCTCCCACGCCGCGAACAGGTTCTCGCGAGCCGCCCACCACTGCCTGAGGGTGCCGCTCTTCGTGCCCGTCGCCGTCTCGGGTTGCGACAGGGCCGGATCGTTGGGATGGAAGCGTGGTGTGTGGCGGCGCTCGACGGTCACGGAGCTCACCCACGGCAGCCTGCGCAGGATCGCCGCGGTCGCGGCGAGCGTCTGCCCGATGACGGGGCGCACCGTGACGAGCCCGATCTGCGGCACCTGCTCGCCGTCCGTTCGCGCACCGAGGCGCTGGAGCACACCCGTCGTGGCACGGCTCTGCGCGCTGCGCTCGACCATCACGAGCAGGCGGCCGCTGCGCTGCGCCGCCGACGCGCTCGCCGATGCGCAGAGGAAGATCGCGATGAGCAGGAGCGAGAGCAGCAGCCCGCGGGAGGCGATGAGGACACTGGGCGACATCGCTTTGAACAGTGTGCAGCATCGAACCCGCACCCTGCGCCAGACGGCGCGGCGGCGCTCAGAAGCCGAGTGCGAACTTCGCGTCTTCGCTCATCTTCTCCGGCGACCAGGCCGGCTCGAAGACCATCGAGGACTTGACGGAGTTGACGCCCTCGAGCGGCAGGACGAACTCCTCGATCTGCTCGGTGATCTGCGGTCCGATCGGGCAGGCCGGCGTCGTGAGGGTGAACGTGACGTGGACGTTGCCCGCGTCCTGCTGGATGCCATAGATGAGGCCGAGCTCGACGAAGTCCAGGCCCAGCTCGGGGTCGATGACGTTGGTGAGCGCTTCTTCGATCTCTTGCAGGGATGCCATAGTGGCGATTCTAGCCGGGTGCCCTTGCTATGCCGCTGGCTTGGAGTAGTTTGCCGGGATCGTCTCGTTCGACGAACACCCGCCGCTGCTGCGCTGCTCCGGAGACGAGGACCGCACGACACAGTCGCTACGGCGCCGGGCCCTGTCGCAGGCGCTCAAGGCGCGCGCGGACGTCATCGTCGATCTCAAGGAGCTCGTGTTCGCGGACGCCTCGCTCATGCTCGACCTCGCGATGCTCGCACGCCGGCTGCGCACGGCCAACAGCTCGCTGCGCCTGCGCGGCGCCCAGCCGCAGATCCACGTGCTGATCGAGTATGTCGGCCTGCACCGGCTCGAGGGCATCATGGTCGAGTCCCAGCCCGCCCGGGCCTGACCGCGGCTGATCCCGGCGGCGGCCTGGCGCGCTCGCGGGCCGACCTGCGCGCTCGCGTAGCCTTGTCCGAGCATGCTCCCGTTGCTGCTCGTTGTCCTCTTCATCGTCGTCCCGCTCGCCGAGCTGTACGTGATCATCGAGGTCGCCCGGGCGATCGATGTGCTGCCGACGATCGGGTTGCTCATCGCAGACTCCGTGCTCGGCGCCATGCTCATGCGCTCGCAGGGCCGCGCGGCCTGGCGGCGCTTCAACATGGCGCTGTCGGAGGGCCGCGTCCCGCACCGCGAGGTGCTCGACGGCGCGCTCGTGATCTTCGGCGGGGCGCTGCTGCTGACGCCGGGCTTTTTGACCGACATCTTCGGGCTCATCCTGCTGGCGCCCCCGACGCGCGCGCTCGTGCGCAGCGTGCTGGTCCGGCGATTCGCCGGACGTGTCGTGACCGGCGCGGCGCGTGGCGCCGAGGGGCGCATGGGTCGCATCTTCACCTTCCAGGCCGGCGCGCCGGACGGCCGCCCGCGCGACCCGCACCGCGACGACGACATCGTCGACGGCGAGGCGACGGAGGTCGAACCGCGGCGACCTGAGCGGCCGTGACGTTCGGTCCGGCCGACGACGCATTCCACGTGCCGCCGGCGGAGTCGGTCGGGGCATTCGTCGAGGCGCTGACGTTCGCATTCGGCGATCCGGCGGCGGAGATCTATGGGCTCGCGCGAGTCGGCCTGGGCGCGCGGGGCGCCAGCGCGATGGCGATCGTCTACGCGGGCCATCAACCCGTTGCCGGCGGGCGCCAGGCCGGCGTTGCCGTCGGCGAGGAGCCGCCGGAGTCGTGGGAGTCGGTGCGAGCGGCCGGCGTTCGCACGACGGTTCAGACGCCGCTGGAGGCATGGACCGTCGCGTATGACGGCGAGGAGGGCGCGGGCTTCGATCTGCGCTTCGACGCCGTGTCGGCACCGGCGCGCGTACAGGCGGGCGCAGTCGAGGGCTACGAGCAGCTGTGCAGCGCCAGCGGGACGGTGACCCATGGCGGGCGCACCGTGGAGGTCCGCTGCCTCGGGCAGCGCGGCCACATCTGGGGTGCGCCGGAGCTCGATGACATCGAGGTCGCGCGCACGCTGTCGGCGTGGCTGGGAGCCGACCGCGCCGTGACGCTGACGGCCGTGCGACCCAGGCGCGCGAAGCAGCACCATCTCGACGAGGCGGTGTCCGGCTGGCTCATCGAGGGCGGCGAGCCACACGCGATCGCCGACCCGCGCCTGTCGACGACCTACGACGGCCAGATGCGCCAGCAGCGCGCCGGCCTCGAGCTGTGGATGGACGAGGAGGGAACGATCGGCCGCCGCGCCTCGGGCGAGGTCGTCTGCGGCACGACGATCGACCTCGGCGACCTGCGCCTGGACAGTGCGTTCTTCTCGTGGCGCATGCAGGGCCGAGAGGGCGTCGGGCTCTACGACGTGCTGCGCCGCGCGGACGGCAAGCGCTCCAAGCGGTGATCCGCGCGGACGGCAAGCGCGCCAAGCGGTGATCCGCGCCGTCGTCAGCGACTTCGGCGGTGTGCTGACGACGCCGCTGGCCGGCTCCTTTCACGCCTTCGCCGAGCAATCGGGCATCACGCTCGAAGCGCTCGGCGCCGCACTGGGCACGCTTGCCGCGCGCGACGGCGAGCACCCGCTGCACGAGCTCGAGTGCGGGCGCGTGACGGAGGCTTCCTTCTTGCAGGCGATGGCCGCCACGCTGAGCGAGTCGCTCGGCCGCGAGGTCGCGATGGAGAGCTTCGCCGAGCACTACTTCGCCGGTCTGGAACCCAACACTCCGATGATCGAGCTCATGGCGACGCTGCGCGACGAGGGCTACCGGATGGCGCTGCTGACGAACAACGTGCGCGAATGGGAGGCGCGCTGGCGCGCGATGGCGCCCGTCGAGGAGATCTTCGAGCTCGTCATCGACAGCGCGTTCGTCGGGATGCGCAAGCCCGACCCGGAGATCTACGCGCTGACGGTGCAGCGGCTCGGCGTGCCGGCCGCGGAGTGCCTGTTCGTCGACGACTTCGAGCACAACTGTTCAGCCGCGCGCGAGGCGGGCATGACCGCGGTCGTCTACCGCGATCCGCAGCAGGC
>JALZJA010000164.1 GCA_030860005.1 Actinomycetota bacterium | reverse complement strand
GGCCGGCAGGCCGATCCGCCTCGCCGACGTCAGCACGGTGCGCGTCCCGCGCATGCTGACGGCGATCGGCGAGCTCGATCGCGTCCTCGGCGGCGGGCTCGTGCCGGGCTCGCTGGTCCTGCTCGGCGGCTCGCCCGGGATCGGCAAGTCGACGCTGACGAACATGGCGCTCGGCAATCTCGCCGCCACCGGGCGGCGCACGCTTTACGTCTCCGGCGAGGAGTCCGCGGCCCAGATCCGCCTGCGCGCCGAGCGGCTCGTCGGTGCGACGGCGGGGGCGCTCGACGTCCCGGTGCTCGCCGAGACCGACCTCGACACGATCCTCGCGACGCTGCGCGCCGAGACGCCCGACGTCGTCGTCATCGACTCGGTGCAGACCATGTACGCGGCCGACCTCAGCGGTGCGCCCGGCTCCGTCGGCCAGGTGCGTGAGGTGGCGGCGCGGATCATGCAGGTGGCCAAGGCCGACGGCATCGCCGTGCTGCTCGTCGGTCACGTCACCAAGGAGGGCGCGCTGGCCGGCCCGCGCGTGCTCGAGCACCTCGTCGACTGCGTGCTGCAGTTCGAGGGCGAACGCGAGCGCACGTACCGCACGCTGCGCGCGCTGAAGAACCGCTTCGGCTCGACGAACGAGGCGGGGGTCTTCGAGATGCGAGACAGCGGGCTCGTCGAGGTGCTCGACGCGAGCGCGCGCTTCGTGGCCGAGGCGACGGGCAAACCGGGCTCGGTCGTGCTCGCCGCGATGGAGGGCACGCGGCCGCTGCTCGTCGAGGTCCAGGCGCTCGTGTCGCCGTCCGAGCTCGTGCCGCCGCGGCGCGTCGTCAACGGGCTCGACCGCAACCGGCTGGCGCTCGTGCTCGCGGTTCTGGGCCGCCACGGTGGCATCGGCGTCGGCAGCGCGGACGTGTTCGTCAACGTCGTCGGGGGCGTGCGCGTGGAGGAGCCCGGCGCGGACCTCGCGATCGCGCTCGCGGTTGCCAGCGCGGCCCGCGGCGTAGCGCTGTGTGGCGCGCACGGCGACGGGCGGGCGGGTCCGATTTGCTGCTTCGGCGAGCTCGGCCTGACCGGCGAGCTGCGCTCGACGGCGCATCCGGACCGGCGCCTGCGGGAGGCCGCGAAGTTCGGTCTGCGCGACGTCGTTTCGCCGCAGAGCGCTCCGACGCTGCGTCAGGCGCTGCAAGCCGCGCCGACGACGGCCGCAAAGCCGGATCGCGCCGCAGCCTAAGTCTCCGCTAAAATCACCTGGATGGTCCGCGTTGGAGATGAGTCAGATGAGCTTGAACCACGTGGTGAGCCCCGACTTGTCAAGGCGCTGGAGATGGTCGCCCCCGGCACCACGCTGCGGGAGGGGATCGACAACATCGTCCACGCGCGCACGGGCGGACTCATCATCGTCGGCGAGGTCGATGACCTGAGCTTCCTGTTCTCGGGCGGCATCAAGCTCGAGATCGACTACACGCCCGCGCTGCTGTACCAGCTGGCCAAGATGGACGGGGCGATCGTGACGAATGCCAGCGCGACAAAGATCGCGATGTGCAACGTCCAGCTCATGCCGGATCCGACGATCCTGTCCGTCGAGACCGGCACGCGCCACCGCACCGCCGAGCGCGTCTCCAAGCAGACCGAGGCGCTCGTGATCGCGATCTCTCAGCGCCGCGAGGTCGTCTCGCTCTACGTCGACGGCACGAAGTACATCCTCGAGGAGATCCCGGTCGTGCTCGCGAAGGCCAACCAGGCGCTTGCGACGCTCGACAAGTACCGCACCCGCCTCGATCAGGTGTCGACCCGCCTGACGGCGCTCGAGTTCGAGGGCGGCGCAACGCTGCACGACGTCCTGACCGTGCTCCAGCGCTCCGAGCTCGTGACCCGGATGGCCGTCGAGATCGAGCGCTACATCGTCGAGCTCGGCAGCGAGGGGCGGCTCATCGAGATGCAGCTCGAGGAGACGATGGTCGGCACCGCCGCCGACAAGGCCGCGCTCGTGCACGACTACCTGGCAGAGAACTCCGACGAGGAGTTCGCCGGCGCGCTGGGCCAGATCGGCCGCCTGCCCCATCACGACCTGCTCGATTTCGGTCGCCTGGCCGAGCTGCTGGGCTACGACCGCAAGCTCAACACGCTCGATTACCCGGTTTCCCCGCGCGGGTTCCGTATCCTGGGACGTATCCCCCGGCTGCCGAGGCTCGTGGTCGCACAGATCGTGAGCGACTTCGGTGGGCTCGACGAGCTGCTCGCCGCCACCGACGCTGAGCTGGAAACCGTCGAGGGCGTCGGCGAGATCCGCGCGAAGGACATCCGCGAGGGCCTGCGCCGCCTGCAGGAGATCAACCTCGTCGACCGCTACCTACAGACCTGAGCAGACAAAGTTTTCCGCTAGATACAGACGCAGCTTGCCGGTCACCCGGCGCAACCCCAAGGAGGACACCATTCCCGAAGGCATCGAAGAGCAGTTGCTGGAGGACCTTGAGACCCGCACCGTCGAGAACATCGAGTTCGAGCTCGGCGACAACGTGGTCTACCCGCATCACGGGGCCGGACAGGTCCTCAAGAAGGAGCGGCGCAAGATGTTCGGCGAGGAGCGCGAGTACCTCACGATCAAGATCCTGCACAACGACATGACGGTCATGGTCCCGTGCGAGAACGCCGGCGTTGCCGGCCTGCGCCGTGTCATCGATGAGGAGACCGTCAAGAAGGTCCTCAACGTCCTCGCTGATGACGTGTCGGAGATGCCCAAGAACTGGAATCGCCGGTTCAAGCACAATCGCGACAAGATCAAGACGGGCGACATCTACGAGCTGGCGGAGGTCGTTCGCAACCTCGCGATCCGTGAGCACGAGAAAGGCCTGTCGACGGGCGAGAAGCAGATGTTCACGCGCGCGAAGAAGATCCTTGCGTCGGAGTTGATGTACGCGCTCGACAAGGACGAGGACGATGCCGAGCAGCACCTCGACGATCTCCTCGCCGACAGCGCCGGCGTGACGGTGGCCAAGTAGCCCTCGCGCTCCTCGTAGCCGCAGGTCGTGGCGAACGCCTTGGGTCCGGCGGACCCAAGGCGTTCGCCATTCTGGCGGGACGTCCGATGCTCGACTGGAGCGTGGATGCCCTGCGCCGGGTGCCGGACGTCGAGCAGATCGTCGTCGCGCTGCCACCCGATCACGGCGCCCCCGACGGCACCATCGCCGTTGCGGGCGGCGAGCACCGCTCGCAGTCCGTGCGCGCGGCGCTGGCCGCGGGGACCGGCGATCCGGTCATCGTGCACGACGCCGCGCGGCCGCTCGTGACAGCGCAGATCGTGCAGGAGGCGCTCGACGAGCTGGCCGCGTGCGGCTGCGACGGCGTGATCGTGGCGGCGGCGGTGACGGACACGATCAAGCAGGCCGACGGCGACGGCGTCGTGACGCGCACGCTGGACCGTTCCTCGCTCTGGGCCGTGCAGACCCCGCAGGTCTTCCGGCGCGAGGCCCTCGAGCGCGCGCTGGACGTACCGGATGACGTGCTCGCCGCAGCGACCGACGACGCCTGGCTCGTGGAGCGCTTCGGCGGCAGCGTGCGCGTCGTGGCCGCGCCGCCGGAGAACCTCAAGGTCACGACGCGAACCGACCTCGAGGTCGCCGAGGCCGTGCTCAGCCGCCGCGCCGACACATAGCCGCGGTGCCCAGGAAGCGATCGCCGCCTGTGCTGGAATCCTCCGCGCGATGCTGACCGACTACCACCTGCACCTGCGCCCCGACGATGTCGACGCGTCCGCCGAGGAGCACTTCAGTGCCGGCAACGTCGAGCGCTATCGCACCGTCGCCGAGGAGCGCGGCATCGAGGAGTTGGGCTGCGCGGAGCACGTCTACCGCTTCGCCCAGGCGCTCGACGTCTGGCGCCACCCGCTGTGGCGCGCGAGCGCGCACGACGACCTCGACGCCTACGTCGGGTTCGTGCGCGAGGAGACCGACCTGAAGGTCGGCATCGAAGCCGACTTCATCGTCGGCCGTGAGGACCGGATGGCGACGCTGCTGCAGGCGCACGACTGGGACTTCGTCGTCGGCTCGGTGCATTTCGTCGGCGACCACGCGGTCGACCACGACGGCTACGAGGTGTGGGACCACCGCTCGTCACGGCCCGACGAGCTGTGGCGGCGCTATTTCGAAACGCTCGGCGAGGCAGCTCGCAGCGGGCTCTTCGACGTGCTCGCCCATCCGGATCTCGTCAAATACTGGGGCCCCGCCCAGCGGCCGGTGCCCGCGGGCGACCTGCGCCGCTTCTACGATCTCGCGATGGACGGCATCGCCGAGTCTCAGATCGCCGTGGAGGTCTCGACCGCGGGGTTGCGCAAGCCCGTCGGCGAGCTCTATCCGGCGCCGGCCTTCCTGGAGATGTGCCTCGACGCGGGCTGCCCGGTCGCGCTGTCCAGCGACGCGCACGTGCCGGCGGACGTGGGCCGCGACTACGAGGCCGCGCTCGAGCTGCTCGAGCACTTCGGCGTCGGCGAGCTCGCGGTGTTCGAGGGACGCGCGCGGCGCTTGGAGCCGATCGGATGAGCGGCGCGCGCAGCGGCCTGGGCTGGGACTCACACCGCCTCGTCGCGGGCCGTCCGCTGATCCTCGGCGGCGTCGAGCTCCCCGACGCCGAGCTGGGCCTCGCCGGGCACTCGGACGCCGATGTTCTGACCCACGCGATCATCGACGCGCTGCTCGGCGCCGCGGGCCTGGGCGACATCGGCGTCCACTTCCCCGACACCGACGACGCCTACGAGGACGCCGATTCGGTCCTCCTGCTGGGCGAGGTGCTCGACTCGATGCGCGCCGCGGGATTCGCGGTCGTCCATGTCGACGCGACGGTGCTGATGGAGCGCCCGAGGCTCGGCCCGCATCGCGACGCCATCCGCGATCGGCTGGCCCACGCGCTCGGGGTCGATCGCCGAAGCGTGAACGTGAAGGCGTGCACCGGCGAGGGGATGGGCTTCATCGGCCGCGGCGAGGGTGTGGCCGCCCTGGCGATTGCGACATTGCAGCCGACGACCTCCGGGTAGGACTGGCCCATGCAGGAGATCCTGCCCGGCCTGCTTCACTGGACCACGCTCCACGAAGGCGTTGGCGCCCGCGTCAGCTCGTATTACGTCGAGCCCGCCGGCGCGTTGATCGACCCGCGCGTGCCCGACGAGGGGCTCGGTGTCTTCGCCGCCCGCGGCCGGCCGCAGCAGATCGTGCTCACGAGCGGCTTGCACGTCCGCCATGCCGATCAGTTCGCCGACGCGTTCGGCTGCCTGATCCGCGCTTCGCCGGAGGCGCTCGAGCGGCTGGGCGGTGACCTCGACGCGGAGCTCTACACCGACGGCGACGAGATTGCGCCCGGCATCAGCGCGATTCACATCGGCAAGCTCTGTCCGGACGAGTACGCGCTGCACGTCGCCGTCGCGGAGGGGGCCATCGCCTTCGCCGACGGCCTGACGCGCTACGGCGAGACGCTCGGCTTCTTCGGTGATTCGCTCTTGGGCGACGACCCCGACATCGTCAAGGAGGGCCTCAAGGACGCGTTCCGGGGCCTGCTGACGCGTGACTTCGACCACCTGCTCTTCGCTCACGGCGACCCGCTGATCGGCGCGGGCAAAGCGGCGCTGCGCGACTTCCTCGAGCGGCCGGTCGGCCACGAGGACTACGGCCAGGTCGTGTGAACGGCGGTGCCCGGCGCCCCTGCGGCGCGAGGGTGCGCGCGCCGCTCGCTCAGGCCCGCGCCGTTGCGCGCCGCGCCACCGCTGCGGCCCGCGCCTGCTCGTGCTCCGCCTGGCGCTTGAGCTCCTGGAGTGAGCGCTGGAGGTTGCCGCGGACCGTTGGAGCCGCGATCTGCTCGGCGAGCCAGCCGCCGATGCCGGCGCCGGCGATCCCGTAGGACAGCCGCAGCTCGACGTGGGTTCGGTCGCGTTCTCGCTCGCGCAGCCGCCAGCGCCCGCGCTGGTCGATGCCGGTCACCGATGTCCAGGCGAGGTCGCGCGGCCCGTCGTACTCGACGACCTCGATGAGCCCGCCGACCTCCGCCGAGCGGACGCGCATGAGAGTCTTGTAGCGCGCACCGACGCCGCGATCGTGCTCCGATACGACCTCCCAGCGCGTGATCCCGTCCATGAAGTGCAGGTAGCGCTTCGGATCGGTGACGAACGACCACACGAGCTCCGCGGGCGCAGCGATATCGATCTGCGCTCCGACTCGCATCGCTCAGCCGATGACCGGCAGCCGTCGCTCGGACGCGAGCGCGTCGAGCGTCTCCTGCATCGTGCCGACCACGTGCTCGTAGACCTCGTCGACATCGGGGTTCTCGCCGAACTGCTTGCGCGGGTACAGCGCCGGCAGCACCTCAATCGTGATCTTCGCCGGCAGCGGCACGTGCCCGAGGTAGTCGCCGATGTTCAGCCCCCACGGCGCCGCGAGGGACACCGGCAGCACCTTCAGCCGCAAGAGCCGATCGAGCATGAGCAGCTTCGACAGGTGCTCGCCGCGGCTCAAGAACAGAGCCGTCTCCTGCCCGCCGATCGCGACGATCGGGACGAGCGGGACGTCATGCTCGAGCGCCAGGCGCACGAAGCCGCGCCGGCCATCGAGGTTGATCGTGTGGCCCTCCCACGAGGGGCGGTGGGCCTCGTGGTCGCCGCCTGGATAGACGAGCAGCGCCGCGCCGGAGCCCAGCGCCCGCTCGGCGTTCTGCGGCGACGCGGCGACCGTGCCGAACCTGCGCAGGAAGCCGAGCCCGGGCGCCGACAGCACGAGGTTGTGGGCGAGCTGGTAGAAGCGCCGCTCCACCCCGAAGTACGTGCTGAAGGCCAGCGTGAAGACCGCCGTGTCCGGCGTGATGTTTCCGCCCGAGTGATTGCCGACGAGCAGCACGGGGCCCGACTCGGGAATGTTGCCCAGGCCGCGGACCTCGCCGCGGAACCACAGGCTGGACAGCAGCCACAGCCGCGGCAGGTTCTCGCGGATGTAGTCGGGATCGCGCTCGTCGAGATCGGCGGCCGGGACGCGGCCGCGGACCAGGCCGGCGACGCCGCGGATGAGTCGCTCGGCCAGCCCGGGCTCGCGCAGTTCCTCTGCGCCGTCTGCGTCGTTGCGCCCGAGCGCGCCGCTGATCGGATCCTTGCGGTGGCCGTTGCTCGACGGCGCGCTTGCGGTGCGCGTGCCTTCCAAGGTCACGCCAGCCTACGCGGCTTCGCGCATCCGGCCGGCGTTCCCGCCGAGCGCGTCGACTCGCGCGAAGAAGCGTTGCAGGAGCCCGCTCGTCTGCGGCGCGCGCTCGACCTGCGGCACGTGCCCGCAGCCGTCGAGGATGATCTGCTCTGCCCCGGGCAGCCACTGCTCCACATGGCGCTTGAACGCGGGCGGGATCACCGTGTCGTGCGATCCCCACATCCACAGCGACGGCACCTCGAGCTCGGCCAGGCGCGGGTAGAAGCCGCCGCGCCCGTACGGCTGGTCGAGGTAGATGCTGCGCGCCGAGGCGAGGAACGCCGTCCGCGCGCCGGCGCTGGAATAGATCCGCTGAAACTCGTCCACGACGAGGTCCGCGACGCTCGGGTCGAGCTGGTCGCGGTCGCCGAACAGTGACAGCACGTGCTGCTCGACGGCCTTGCGCGTGAAGCGGTGCGGGAGCAGCCCGAACTCCGGGCGCAGCAGCCGCACGAGCGGGTGGTAGCTGCGCTTGACGAACGCCACGGCCGGGCACAGCAGCGCGAGCCCCGTGACGCGCTGCGGTTCGCGGAGCGCGAGCTCGACGGCGACGCGACCGCCCATCGAGTTCCCAGCGACGTGCGCGCGCTGGATTCCCAGGGCGTCCATCGTCTCGCGCACGGTGTCGGCGAAGTAGCGGGCGTTGTAGCGGGCCAGCGGCGGCTTGGAGGAGGAGCCGAAGCCGGGCAGGTCGAGCGCGTGGACGCGGTAGCGCTCGGCGAGCGTCGGTGCGATGTCGAAGAACGAGCTCTTTGCGCCGCCCAGGCCGTGGATCAGGATGATGTCGGGGCCGGCGCCGAGCGTCAGCGTCGAGACGCGCCGTCCACTGAGGTGTACGTCATGCATGCGCAGCAGCGGAGGTCGGCCGTTCTCGCGCCGGAAGAGGCTCTCGAAGGCGACCGCCAGGTCGAGGTTCCCGCGCGCGTAGAGCAGGCGCTTGTTGAAGGCATCGAGCCCTGACAGGGCCCCGCGTCGCAGCGCCATCCACGTGTCGGCGTCGGTGCCGATGATGACGTCGGGCCGCCGCTTTGTCGCCCCGGTGCGCACGCGGGCGCCGTGCTCGGTGCAGCGCACCTCCCAGCTGTGACCGACGTCGCCGAGGACGATCCGCCACGTGGCATCGAACCCCGGCTCGACGCCGAGGAAGCGCTCCGGCAGCGAGCGGAACGCGTCCTTGACGTCGGCCAGACGGTCTGAGTGGTCGCAGGCAGAGGCGGACACCGCACCGGAAAGTACCCCCATAAGCGGATTGCATTACCCACTGTTGGCGCATTTGAACGTAACCGGACAGCCAGGCCTGCGTCGCCCGGCGCCGCACGGCGCCTCGATAGGGTCCGGCGATGGTTCCGACCCGCATCCACGACACCCGCTCGGGCGAGCTGCGCGAGCTCGTGCGGCGGGCGGAGGGCCAGGTCGGGATCTACGCGTGTGGGCCGACGGTCTACGGGCGCATCCACGTCGGCAACGCCCGCCCGTTCGTCGTCTTCTCGCTGCTCAAGCGCTTCCTCGAGCACGAGCGCCACGACGTCAAGCTCGTCATCAACATCACCGACGTCAACGACAAGATCTACGACGCCGCACGCTCGCTTGGCATCTCCAGCACGGAGCTCGCCGACGAGATGACGGCGCACTACCGCGCCGACACCGACCGCCTCGGCCTCGGGCGCCCGGACGCCGAGCCGCTGGCCTCCGAGACGATCGAGGCGATCGTCGCGCTCATCTCCGAGCTCATCGAGCGCGGTCACGCCTACGCCATCGATGGCGACGTGTACTTCCGCGTGCGGTCCGATCCCGAGTACGGCTCGCTCAGCCGCCGGGCGATCGATCAGATGAACCCGAGCGAGGAATCGGTCCCGCCCACCCACACCGAACGCAAGGAGGACCCGCTCGACTTCGCGCTGTGGAAGGCGCACAAGGAAGGCGAGGACAGCGTGTGGTACGCCCCGTGGGGCCGCGGCCGCCCCGGCTGGCACATCGAGTGCTCCGCGATGGCCGAGGAGCTGCTGGGCGTCGGCTTTGAGATCCACGGCGGCGGCAACGACCTCGTCTTCCCCCACCACGAGAACGAGGCCACGCAGACGCGGATGGCGCGCGACGAGGAGCTCACCCAGATCTGGATGCACAACGGGATGCTCCAGTTCGGCGAGGACAAGATGGCCAAGAGCCTCGGCAACGTCGTCGCGCTGCACGAGGTGCTCGACGACGTCGGGCGCAACGCGCTCATCATGCTCTTCGCCGGCGCGCACTACCGCCAGCCGATGGCCTTCGACGAGTTCCGTCTGGTCGAGGCGCTCGCGCGGGTCGCACGCGTGCGAGATGCCGCGCGCGGACTCGTCGCCGGTGGGTCGCCCGCCGAGATGCGCCCGCTGCGCGACGCGTTCTTCGAAGCGTTGCGCGATGACTTCAACACGGCCGCGGCGCTCGGCGCGCTGTTTGAGTGGATCCGCGAGCGCCACCAGCGCGAGGATCCCGTCGGCCGCGCGGACCTCGTCGAGATGCTGTCGGTGCTCGGCCTCGAGAATCTCGCCGAGTCCACGAGCGAGGCCGGCGCCGAGGAGCAGGAGCTGCTCGAGCTGCGCCAGGCCGCACGCGCCGCCGGCAACTACGCCGAGGCCGACCGCCTGCGCGACGCGCTGCGCGGACACGGCTGGGAGGTACGCGACGGGCCCGAAGGCCCGGAGCTCGTGGCGCTCGAGTCGTGATCCTCTACGGGCGCAACCCGGTTCGCGAGGCGCTGCGCGCGGGGCGCCGGACGATCGAGCAGGTGTGGGCGACCGAGAACGTCGCGCGCGAGCCGTGGTTGCGCGAGTACCCCGATGCGCAGGTCGTCCCGGCGCGGGACGTCGAGCGGCGCGCCGGCTCGCCCGACCACCAGGGCGTCTGTGCCGAGGCCGGCGGCTATCCGTACATCGGCGCGGCGGATCTGCTGACCCTCGACAAGCCGTTCATCGTCGTGCTCGACGAGCTGCAGGATCCCCAGAATCTCGGCGCGATCTGCCGCACGGCGGAAAGCGCGGGCGTGACCGGCGTGCTCATACCAGAGCGACGGGCAGCCCACGTGACGCCGGCGGTGGCGAAGGCGTCGGCGGGCGCCGTGGAGTACCTGCCGATCGCGCGCGTACGCAACATCGCCGACTTCCTCGATACGGCCAAGGTGGCCGGCTGCTGGTGCTACGGCGCCGACGCGCAGGCTCCGACGAGCTACGACGAGCCCGACTACGCCGGGGGCGTCGTACTCGTGCTCGGATCGGAGGGGACAGGACTGCGCCCTCGCGTGGCGAAGTCCTGCGATGCGCTCATCTCGCTTCCGATGCGCGGCCGGGTGCAGTCGCTGAACGCAAGCGCCGCCGCGGCGGTGCTCATGTATGGAATCTTGCAGCGACGAACTCGCGCTTGACAGCGCTTCATAACAAGGGATACCTTCCTCCTACTACTTCAGGTTCGACCTGAGGTGTAGGAACCTCACCGTCATATGCATTGGCGCCCTGGGAGGGGACCGCCACTGAGCGCATCCAGCCGATGTTTCAGGCCGGGAAAGGACTGCTCGTGGCCACAATCTCCCAGAAGTCTCATTCTCAGGTCCAGGTCGATGACTATTTCCTCATCGCGCTGGCCAAGGCGGGGGACCGGACGGCGTACGACCGCATCGTGCGGCGGTACTACGGCTTCGTCCGGCTGAAGGCATCCTCGTACTTCCTCGCCGGCGGCGACTCGGACGACCTCATTCAGGAGGGTCTCGTCGGGCTCTACAAGGCCGTCCGCGACTACCGCGCCGACCGGGAGTCGTCCTTCCGCAACTTCGCCGAGCTGTGCATCACCCGCCAGATCATCACCGCGGTGAAGACGGCCACGCGCAACAAGCACACGCCGCTGAATCAGTACGTCTCCTTCTCGGCCACCCCGGCCGGCGCGAGCGGCGACGGCGAGCCGACGCTCGAGGACCTCATCCCCGGCTCGACGGTGCACGACCCGGTCAACCAGGTCATCTCCTCCGAAGAGCTGCACTCGCTCGTGGGCTGCCTCTCAACGGCGCTGTCAGAGCTCGAGTCGCGCGTGCTCGCCCTCTATCTCGACGGGCGTCCCTACGAGGAGGTCGCCACGCGCCTCGGTTGTGACGCCAAGACCGTCGACAACGCGCTGCAGCGCGTGAAGCGCAAGGTCGGCCACCACCTCACGGCCCGTTCCGTGTTGAGCTGACCCCCGGGGCGGCCGATAGAGTCGAACTGTGATCCCGTTCGCAATCTCGACATTCGCCCTCGTCCTGCTCGTGCTCGTCGGCCTCTTCGCCCTGCTCGCGCTCGGCGGCTACTTCGCGGCCGAGCGCCGCGCTCGCACCCGTGAGCGCGAGCTGGTGCGCCAGCTCAGCGAGGCGGACCAGGCGCTCGCGCAGGCACACGCCTCCGACAAGGGCTGGGAACGCTCAGCGCTCGAGGCAGCCGCGCGGCAAGCGTTCGCCGAGCGCTTCGGCGACGCCGGCTTCGAGGCCCTGCACCTCGTGCAGGTCATCGACCGGCCCGGCACCGACGCCGACCAAGCGGTCTTCCGCGTTCAGACCCCCGACGGCGAGCACCGCATAACGCTCGGCCGCACGAACGGGGTGTGGGGGCCGGCGTAGGTCGTTGCTCCCGCGCCCGCACGGTTTTCCATCCATCTCGATCGGCGCGCCGCGAGCGCGCGAATCGCGAGCGTCACGCCGACGCGACCCGCACTAGTCTAGGAGGGTCTAGCGAAACGGCTAGCGAAACTCCGGGTAGTGAGTCAGTTTGAAATCAGCGGGCGCAGGACCCGACATCCGCCTCTGTCTGGGGGCGAACCACAGTTCCCGCGCCCTGATCGTCGGTTTCTCCGGAGCGGGGTCTCGACCCCTGGGGAGCCGCTTACGGCGAGCCTACGCCGTTGCAAGGCCGCGGTGCAGGAAGTTGCGGGGACTAGGAGGGATCGGCGCTGCCACGCCTTCCCCGTCCCCACGATCCGCTTCCACGGCCAGCGCGAACGAGGGCTTCCGTGCCCTCGCCGTGGCCTTTCAGCACGCCTACCCGGTGTCGGACCTGCGCCGGTGTGGTCCAGAGGACGGCGAGCCGGTAGGGCCGGACTGGGAGTTGGCTTCAACAGGCGGGCTACTTTTGCTTGTTGAGGTCCTTGCACGTCGAACACAGACGGAGTCCGCCGACGCCGCTCTCGCGGTTGGAGGACTCGATGCTCTTGCCGGCGGCGCACTGGTTGTTGTTGTGGTACACCTCAGTACCGGGGTCCTTGGAGCGGAACGGTTTTACGGTCATGGCGACTGTCCTTCCCTCTCGGATTTGCCGCGCGGCCTGCCAGGGTCACGTGACCAACGACAGACTAGATCTTTCTGGGGGGTGGCGGCGGCTACGCGGCGAGCGGTACGGCGTGCGCCCTCGCGAGCGCGGTGGCGAGTTTGGAGAGGATCGTCAGGTCGGCGTGAAGCCGAACGCGATCCAGTCCTCGCACGCGCAGGGGCAGCATGGCCCACTCGTGCTTCAACCGGCCGAACTCGCGCTCGACGGCTCCACGGCTTGCGTAGAGCTTCCGCGAACGTTCGGTGTGACGCGGGATCAGCGGGTGCAGCCGGTCGGCCTTGACCCATCTGCTGGCCGGTGAGCACTCGCCAGTCGGACAGCGCCATTTGGTCGCCTTGCGCTTGTAGCCGGCTCCGGCGAACGTCCACTCGCCGTGCTCGCAGCACGGCGGCTTGTGATCGCCGCGCTTGACTCGCTCTGTCTCGCGCAGCGGCGTGACCGGCGCGATGTCGCGGTCCATGCAGCCGTCGTGGATCGGGCCGTTGTCGTAGCCCTTGTCCATGATCGCGGCCTGAGGCTTGAACCCGCGTTCGCGTACCGAGTCGATGAGGTCAAGCGCGAAGTTCGTCTCCGCTGCGCTGGCCGTCTCGACCGTCCACGCGAGCGGCATGCCGGTGATCGCGCACACGGCGGCGTGGATCTTGTAGCCGTAGTACCCGCCGCCCTTGCGCGTCGAGACAGCAGAGCGGTGGCCCCACGTCGCATCGGGATCGGAGAACCGCTCGCGCTCAGCGCCGTTCTTGGAGACGAACCGCTGGCCGTTTGCGTAGGCCGGGAGGTCGGAGCCGTCGATGGCAACGTCACGTCCCATGTCCGGGTGCACGTCGTGAAGCGCGGCCGTCACACGGTCAAGGCACGCGGTCAGCAGGTGATCGTAGGCGCGCAGCTTCGTCGCG
>JALZJA010000137.1 GCA_030860005.1 Actinomycetota bacterium | reverse complement strand
CCGTCGTTCGTGATCGTGGGGGCGCCGAACTTCTTGTCGAGGACGACGTAGCGGCCCTTCGGGCCGAGCGTGACCTTGACCGCGTTGGCGACCGCGTCGACGCCGCTCTGCAGCGCGTTGCGCGCGTCCACGTCGTACAGCAGTTCCTTATGAGGCATAGGTTCTAAATCTCCTGACTAGAGGATCTTGGCGAGAACGTCGGACTCGCGGAGCACGAGCAGCTCCTCGCCGTCGACCTTGATTTCCGTGCCGCCGTACTTCGAGTAGAGGACCTCGTCGCCCTCGGCCACGTCGAGCGGGATGCGCTTGTCGCCGTCTTCGTCGAACTTGCCCTCGCCGACGGCGATGACCTTGCCCTTCTGCGGCTTCTCCTTGGCGGTGTCGGGGAGGACGAGTCCACTGGCGGTGGTCTCCTCTTCCTCGATCGCCCGCACGATGAGCCGGTCGCCCAGGGGCTTGAGCTTCATGTGTGTGACCTCCAAAGATCGTTCCATGGTCTTGGCACTCGCATGGTGAGAGTGCCAACGTGCGTCGACTGTAGCGCACTTGGCACTCTTGGTGGAAGAGTGCCAACGCGGTCTTCACACGGTCGAGGCGGCCGAACGCGGGCATCGCGAGGCGGGGGTCTGCACACCGTGTGCCGGGGCTGCACAGCGCGTGGGCCTGCGAGCCATGCTCGGGCGCCGGGAAACCCGCAGAACTTGCGGATGGATGTACTAGTTCTGCGCCCCGCCGATGCCGTGCATCCGCTCGGACATCGTGGGCGGGTTCTCGACGATCTGGCTGAAGCGCACGACCGTGACGGTGTCATCGAGGGCGACGTCACGGCCGTAGATCTGCTCGAGGAAGTGGATCATCTCCTCGGTGCGGCGAAACTCGGGATTGTCGTGCTCGATGTCGCGCGGCGAGAGCTCCTTGACGCGCTTGACCTCGACCGTGTCGATAACCGCCATGAAGACCTTCTCGCGGGGCGAGTGCTGGTAGCCGATCGTCACGAGCACCGCCTGGTTCTTGCGGTACTTGTGCGACTTGTCGCCGAGGCGGATCGTTGCCGTCTTGCGCCCCCGCTTGAGCTGGTCGGCGAAGATCGTCGAGTAGAAGTTGAGGACCTGCACGAGGCGTGCAGGTTACTCGCCGGGCCGCAGCCGCGACAGCGCGCGGCGCACCATGTCGCGCTCGCCCGAGTAGCTCAGCGTCTGCGCTGCCTCCTCGAGCGGCACCCAGCGCGCGTCTTCGACCTCATGGTCGTGGTCGGCGACGTCGCCGTCGACGTAGCGCAGGAGGAAGAACTCGACGGCCTTGGCGATCCGCCGCCCGCCGCGGTGATACCAGTAGCGCACCTCGCCCAGCGACTCGATGAGCTCCGCGTTCACGCCGGCCTCCTCGCGAACCTCGCGCAGCGCCGCCTCGACGGAGGACTCGTCGCCGTCCGGATGTCCCTTGGGCAGCGCGCGGACCTTCGAGCCGTCGGCCGCGCGGCGCGTCGGCACGATCACGACGATCTGGCCCGCATCGTTGACGACGACCCCACCGGCGGAGAATTCCGACGCCATCAGTAGACGTAGCGCTGAAGCGCGCCCGGCTCGTGGACGGTCAGCCGGCCCCGCCCCTGGCTCACGACGCCGGCGCGCTCGAGCACGGCGAGAAAGCGGCTGGCGGACTCGCGCGAGGAGCCTGCGAGCTTGGCGACATCGGCCTGCGTGACGGTGACGAGTACATCGGCCGCGCCGGCGCCCTCCTCCTGCGCCTGGATGACGAGCTCGCCGAGCACCCCCGCCACGCGGCTCTGCACGGTCTGAAAGGACTGGCGGGAGATGCGCTCGTTGGCCTCGCGCAGCCGGCGCCCGAGCGAGATGACGAGCTTGACCGAGATGTCGGGATGCTCACGCAGCAGCCGGCGCATGTCGGGACCCAGCACCGCGATCGCGTCGAGCGGCTCGAGCGTCTCGACGGTTGCCGAGCGCCGCTCGTCGTCGAACATCGCAAGCTCGCCGAAGATGTCCCCCGGGCCGAAGTGGGCGAGCGTGATCGTGCGGCCGTCGCCGTGCGCCCGGATCGCTCGGGCGTGGCCGTTGCGCACGATGTAGCACGTGTCGCTCGCGTCGCCTTCACGGAAGATGACGTGCCTCGCATCGAACGAGCGGGGCACGGCGACGGCCGCCACGCGGGTGAGCTGTGCCGGTACGAGCGTCTCGAAGACCGGAACCTGCGCAAGAAGCGCAGCGGCCTCTCTCTCCTCCGGGACCATTGAGTGAGCAATACCACACGCGGCACGGTCCGGACCGACGGTATGAGCTCAGGCCGCGTCGAGCGCGTTCTCGCGCCGGCGGGCGCGAGTGAGGCGCGAACCGAACAGGATCACCGCGCCGAGCAGCGCCAGCGGCAGTGCCACGGCGATGCCGATCAGCGCGATCCCGGCGATGACCTCGAGCGCGCGCAGCGCATCGCCGCCGGCGTCGCCGATGGACCATCCGCCGCCCTCGTCCTTCGCCGTGCCGTCGCCGCGGACCGTCACGCTGACGGTCGACAGGCTCGCCCGCCGCCGAAGCGTGCTCAGCTCGGTGCTGGCCGACGCGATCTGGCCGCGGACGAGCCGCAGGCGCGAGCGCAGGCTCTCGATCTGGGCCTGCGTCGGAGCGTTGGCAAGCGCGCGCAGCAGGCCGCGGCGCTCGGCGCGCGCGTCCGCCAGCCGCTCACGCGTGGACGTAAACGCCGCCGTGATGTCCTCGAGGTCCTGGCGGCGCTCGGCCACATGGCCGAGCTTCGACAGCGCGGCGAGCGCCGCGTCGAGCTTGCTCGTCGCGATGCGCAGGTCGAAGACGGCCTCACTGCCGGCTTGGTCGTCGGCGCTGATCGACGAGGACGCGACGATGCCGCGGAAGCGGTCGACCGTGCGGATGACGTCGTCGGCGGTCGACTCGACCTTGTCCCGGCCCGTCTGAAGGACGAGCGAGACGCGCCGCTCGACCTTGCGCTCGCGCGTGGCTGCGACGTCGCCGCTCGCCTGGCCGGAGCCCGCCGCCGATGCGGGCGCCTGTGCGGACCGCGCCCCGGCAGATGTCGCGCCTTTCGAGGCAGGCTCACCGATCGGGGCGGCATTCTCATCCACGAGGTTGACGGGCGAATCATCGGTGCGGTTGTCCGGGTCGATCACGAGTACGAGTGCCACGAGCGCCGCGGCTAGCGTTCCTATCGCGGGGATGAGCACCCGAAGGCCAGGCAGGTTCCGCTTGGCCCTGCCCGCCGGAGTCGGTGAAGCAAAGCCCTGCTGGAGCTCGCGCTCCAGCCGCGCGGTCAGCGCGGGACCCATCGGCGGTGCGGATGCGCGGACGTCGCGGACGAGATTCTCGAGGTCGTGCAGGTCATGGTCGACCGCCTCCCCCGCGAGTGCGCGGTCGATCGCGTTCAGCTCGCGGACGACCTCTGGATCCAACGGTTCACGATGGCGCATGGCACGCCTCCCTCAGCTTGGTGACGGCCCGGTGCAGCCGGGTCCCAGCGTTGGATTCGCTCGTGCCCAGCACGGCGGCGAGCTTGGCGTTGGACAGCCCTCCGTGGAACTTCAGCGCGACGATCTCGCGATCGCGCGGCTCGAGCGCCTCGAGCCCGGCGCGCACCGCAGCACGGCGCAGCGACTGCTCGGCCTGCTCGTCGATCGCGGGCATCCGCTCGTCCTCGAGATCGGTCACGAGCGGCGCCGAGCGACGCCTGCGCCGGAGCTCGTCGAGCGCGGCGTTGCGCGCGATCCCGAACAGCCACGCGCGCTGGCTGCCTCTGCGGACATCGAAGGTGTTGCGCCGGCGGTAGGCGCGCTCGAAGGCGAGCGCTGTGACGTCTTGCGCCGACGCCTCGTCGTGCAGCAGCGTGCGCACGTAGGCGTACAGGTCGCGAGCGCTCTCTCGGTACAGCGCATCGAAGCTCTGTACCGCGGTGTTGAGGGGCTCAGCCATGGTCAGAACTCCGTTCATGCGAGCACTACGCCGCACCGTGGAGATCATCACGCCTCGGCGCTACGCTCGCGGCATGCGCGTGAGTGTCGTCGCGCTGCTCGTGACCGTCGCAGCCGCCTCGCCGGTCATCGCCGCGGGCAAGGGGACCGCCAAGAGGCGCTGGGCCACGGTGAACATCTGCGACACGCCCGGCCACCCCAACACGATCGGGATCCGCGCGTCGATGCCACGCGGCAAGTCCGGCGAGAAGCTGTTCATCCGCTTCCGGGTGCAGTACTTCTCGCGGGTGGA
Source organism: Actinomycetota bacterium (assembly GCA_030860005.1). Taxonomy (GTDB): domain Bacteria; phylum Actinomycetota; class Thermoleophilia; order Solirubrobacterales; family Solirubrobacteraceae; genus CADCVQ01. The sequence goes on along the minus strand of JALZJA010000137.1, from coordinate 10,093 downwards.
CGGCAAGTGGCACCACGTCACCAAGGGCGGCGACTCCGGGTTCGTCGCGGTCTCAAAGCCCCGCGGCAAGACGCGCCAGAAGGGTTGGTCGTTTCAGATCTCGCCGAACTCCGAGACGATCAAGCTGCGCGGCATGGTCGCGATGCAGTGGCGCGTGAACGGCGAGGTCGCGCGGAGCGCGCGCGAGCGCACCCACGGCGGGCACAAGAACGCCGCGGCCGCCGACCCCCCGGGCTACAGCGCGGCCGACTGCGTCGTCAGGCGGTAGCGCCGTCGAACAGGCGCGGGTCGTTTGAGATGACGCCGCTGACGCCGAGCCGCTCGAAGGAGGCGATCTGCTCGGCGTCGTCGACGGTCCAGACATAGAGCTCGCCGCCGGCGTCGCGCAGCGCCCGTGCGAGGCGCGGCGTGACGAGCCTCCAGTGCGCCATGAGCGCATCGATCTCGCCGCGGCGCACGCGGTTGGCCGCCACCCCCGGCAGCGCGAGACGGGCGTACTGAAGCAGGGCGAGTGCCGGCAGGGCGATGAGCGGGTTGCGCAGCGGATCGCGCCGGATGCGCGGCACCGACCAGCCGAGGGCGATCTCCGGATGGCGCTCGCGCAGCAGCGCGAGCGACGGCTCCTCCATGGTGGAGACGAGCGCGCGCTGCGCGAGCCCGCGCTCCTGCAGCGCGCGCACGACGCGCTCCTCGTAGCCGGCGAGCTTCAGGTCGACGATGAGCTCGATCCCGTCGTAGGCGGACTGCGCGAAGTGATCCAGACCCTCGTCGAGCGTGTGCGGGCTGCCCTGCTCGGCGTCCTCGAAGTCGTGCGCGAGCAGAAGCCCACCGGTCCCATCGCGCCGCTCGGGCAGGACGTCGAACTCGATGATGTCCACGCCCGCTGCGAGCGCGGCCTCAAAGGACGCGAAGGTGTTGCCCGGTGCGATGTGGTCAGCGCCCTTGTGGCCGATGCGCTTCACCGCTGGCAGCCCCCGCACCAGTACGTCGGCCGGTTGTCGTCGCCCTGGCCGCGCTCGCGGATCGGGGCGCCGCAGCGCGGGCACGGCCGGCCGGTGGCCTTGTAGACGACACGGTGCAGGTCCTGCATCCCGTCCTTCGCCGACTGCTGCATGCGCGGGCGCGTCGCGCGCACGACCGCCAACGCCTCGTCGTCTGAGACCTGTCCCGTCGGGCGCCAGGGGTCGATCGCGGCCGCGAAGCAGCCCTCGCACTTCCACAGGTTCCCGATCCCCGCGATCGTGCGCTGGTCGAGGAGCGCATCGCCGATCGGGCGTGTCGGGTCGTCTTCGCGCAGGCGGCGCACGAACGTCTCCTCGTCGAGGTCTGGCGCGAGGATGTCGGGTCCGAGCTGCGCGAGGCGCCGATCGAAGCGCACCCGCGACTCGGTCAGCAGCTCCAGCACCGGCCCGTCGAACTGCACGACCTCCCCGCAGTCGGTGCGCAGCACGAGCCACGCGCGATGCGCGCCACGCCGCCGGCGCTGGTCGTGGCCATATGTGCCCCAGGAACCGGTCATCCGCAGGTGGGAGTGGATCGTCAGCTCGCCGTCGAAGCGCAGGAAGAGGTGCTTGCCGTAGGCGTCGACGGAGCGCACGCGCCGTCCCGCGAGCCGCTCGGGCCAGCGGTCGTGGTGCAAGCGCGCGTGCGGCGTGCTGAGCTGCGGGATCTGCCCATCGACGATCGGACGGATCCGGCGCGCTGCGTAGTGGATCGTGTCGCCTTCGGGCATTGAGCGTTCTAGCGTAGGGCCAATGATCAAGCTCGACCGGATCGTCGGTGCGCCCAACGTGCAGCGCGGCGCGACGGTGGGCGACCGGGTGCGCAGCGGCCGCGCCGCCGCGCTCGTGCACCCGGGGAGCGCCGGCGAGGTCGCGGCGGTCGTCGCCTGGTGCTACGAGCACGAGGTCGCGATCGTTCCGGTGGGTGGCGGCAGCGGCCTTGCGGGCGGCGCGGCGCCGCTGCACGAGGATGCGATCGCGGTCGCGCTCGACCGCCTGCGCGCCGTGCGCTCCTTCGAGCCGCCGCTGTGGCGGATGGAGGCCGAGGCAGGCGTGACGACGGCGACGATCGCCCGCTTGGCGCGCGAGAACGGCCTGCTCTTCCCGCCCGATCCCGGCGCACCGGAGGACTCCCAGCTCGGCGGCACGATCGCGACGAATGCCGGTGGCCCGCACACGTTCAAGTACGGCGTGACCGGTGACTGGGTGACCGGGGTCGAGGTCGTCCTCGCGCCCGGGGAGCTCGTGCGCGTCGGCGGTCCGCTGCGCAAGGACGTCGCCGGCTACGACCTGTGCGCCCTGCTGGCGGGATCGGAGGGGACGCTTGGCATCGTGACCGCCGCGTGGCTGCGCTTCATCCCGGCGCCCGAGGCGCGGCTACCGGTCGTCGCGAGCTACCCGAGCGCGGCATCCGGTGCGGCCGCGGTGCAGCGGGTGCTCGCAAGCGGCGTTCTGCCGGCGGCGCTGGAGTACCTCGACGCGGCGACGATGCGGGCCGCCGGACGCGCGTTCCCAGGTGGGCGGCTCGAGGGCTTCGTCGTGCTCGCCGAGGCTGACGGGTGCCCCGCCGAGGCCGAACGGGTTCGCGCCGAGCTCGTCGAGGCGCTGGCCGAGGGTGCGGCTGAGGTGCTGACCCCGGAGGCCCCGCCGCTGTGGCGCTGGCGCGACGGTGTCTCCGGGGCGGTGGCCGCCGTGCGCGGCACGAAGCTCTCCGAGGACATCGTCGTGCCGCTCGACCGGCTCGGCGAGGCGATCGAGGAGACACTCGCCATCGGCGTGCGCCACGGGCTCGAGGCCTGCTCGTGGGGCCACGCCGGCGACGGCAACGTGCACGCGACGTTTCTCCTCGATCCCGACGACGAGGCTCAGCGGGCGAGGACGGACACGGCCGCAGGCGAGTTGTTCGACCTCGCCGTGCGGCTCGGCGGGAGCGTCAGCGGCGAGCACGGCATCGGCGTGCTGAAGGCCGGGCGGCTGTCGCGCCAGTGGGAGCCCGGCGCGATCGCGGCGCACCGCGCGATCAAGGCCGCGCTGGACCCGAAGGGCCTGTTCAATCCGGGCAAGAAGGAGCCGTGAGTCGAAGGCGCCCGATCAAGGCTCTGCGCCTCACAGGGCGCTTCGGCTTCCAGCGCCCGTCCGGGCAGCATCGCCGGTGGTCGGCTGCCGTACGATTGGGGCTCATGGGTGACATCGGCAAGCCCATACGCGAGACCGAACGGCCGGCGCCGGTCCGAGCTCCGGTGCCCGAGCCCGAACCGCAGCGCGCGCCGCCGCCACCGCAGCGCGAGCCCGAGCCGGTCAAGGCGCAGCGAGCGTGAGCGCCGAGCCGGTCGCGGAGCCGCTTGTCGGCTTCCGGCGCTGGGGATGCAGGCGCGGCGGCCTGTACTCCGGCATCTTCGTCGCCGGCCGGTTCGTACCGAATCCCGCGCGTGGGATGGTCGCCCCGCGCGTTGGGCACATGCCATGGCCGACGGACGGCGACCGCGTCGCGAAGTGCTTCGCGCTGCGCGGTCACGAGGCGCCGTATCGTGACTGCAACTGTGGCTGGTCGGCGTACTACTCGCTCGCCGCGGAGCCCGAGTTCCCGGCACCCGAGTGCGTCTGGGGCGCGGTCGTGGCGTGGGGCACGATCATCGAGTGCGAGACCGGGTTTCGCGCTCTGTTCGCGCGCCCGCTGGCGTTGCTCGATCGCCGGAACCCCGACGATGTGCACGAGCAGGGCCGGCGCGCGGCGGTCGCGGCAGAGGCCTACGGCATTCCGCTGCTCGAGCGCGACGAGCTGATCGCATACGCGCGCTGGCACGGGGAGGTGCGCATGACGGCTCGCTAGGCGATATGGGTCCAGGGAAGAGACCCGCGAGACCAGCAGTCGCCGCCGAAGCAACGGAAAGCGAGAACGCGTTCAAGGAGCGCGCGCAGCGTGCGGCTTGGCGTTGCCGGATCGTCGCCGGCCTGTCGAAGTTGCTGCGCATGGCGCGGCACAGGCGACACGACCGCTGATCTCGTCTTGGAGCGAGGTGCGCCATGCGCCCGCGGGTTCGCGCGGAGGTTTTCGCCCGCCGTGGACAGCCTCGGGCGAGCGTGGGTGAGTCAGGCGCTGAGGGTGAGCTTGCGCGGGCCGGGGCGGAAGCCGACCTCGACGAGCAGCGGCTCCAGCGGCGAGCCGACGACGGGCTCGCCGTCGATGCGCTCCAGTGAGAGCTTGCGGCTGCGGGTGCCCGTGACGAACTGCGCGAGCGCCCGCAGCGATGGGCGCAGCCGCGGATCCTCGGGCTCGACGAGCGTCACGATCCCGCGACCACCCTTCTCGACGTAGAGCACGGGCTCTGCGCCGGCGAGGACGACGTAGGCGCCGCGCACGCGCGCGGGGCGGCGCGCCTCAGCCTCGCGTCGCGGCCACGGCAGCGCCGCGCCGTACGGCTGTGCCGGGTCGGTGGCTGCGAGCACGAGCGGCGGCGACTCCTCTACGGATCGCTGCGCGCGCAGTCGTTCCACGGCACCGGGCAAGGCGAACTGCGCCCCGCCGAGGCCCTCGACGAAGTAGCCGCGGCGGCAGACGCCGAGCGTCTCGAGCTGCGACAGCGCGTCGTAGAGGATCGAGAAGCCGCCCGGGATGCCCTCCGCAAGCACCTGCTCGCGCGTGAGGATGCCGTAGCGCTCGAGCAGGAGCTCGGCGAGCGTGCGGCGGTGCTGTTGCGGCTCGGGCTCTTGGCGGAAGATCGTGCCGGTCAATGACCAGCGGCCCTGGACCGTCGGCTGCGCTCCGCCGCGTCGGGCGCCGAAGCGCCGCGCGCTGTGGCGCGGTGCCTGTTGCGCGCGGGCGAGCGTCAGCCGCGGCGCGCGCAGCGGCGCGAAGGCGTCGTTGGTGACCTCTCCGGCCCAGACGAGGTCCCACAGCGCCTCCTGGACCTCCTCGGGCGCAAGGTCGACGTCGGCGAGCAGGTCGGTGAAGAAGCACGGCGAGGCGGCGAGCCGCTCACGGATGAGGTCGTGCTCGGGCTCGCTCGGCGGCGCGGCGCCGCGTGGGCCCGCCGGGCGCCCGATCGCTTCGGCGTCCTCGCGGAAGTACAGCGCCACGCGCCCGGTCGTACGGCCGAGCGTGCCGGCGCCGACCCAGACGACCTCGCCCGAGGCGCAGAGCTGGTCGAGCCACGTCGGGGAGTAGGCGCCGAGGCGACGCGGCAGCACGTCGCGCTCCCATACCTCGGCGGGCAGCGCGAGGCCCTGGAGCGCCACGAGCACCTCGCGCAGGCGGTCGATCCCCGCCCCGGCGGCAGGATGGCGATCGACGCCCTGCCAGGACGGCAGGAACGCCGCCAGGGCGCGCTGGTCGGCGGGCTCGATCTCCTTGCGCAGTGCCGCCAGCGAGGCGCGGCGCAGGCGGCGCAGCACCTCCGGGTCGCACCACTCGCGCTCGCATCCGCCTGGCCGCAGCTCGCCGCGGATGAGCTCGCCGTCTCGCTCCAGCCGTTGCAGCACCGCGGCCGCGTCGATGCCGTAGCGCTCGCGCACCTCGGCGGTCGTGAACGGGCCGCGCGTGCTCGCGAAGCGCGCCAGCAGCTTCGCCAGCGCGTCGGGCACGTCGGCGGTGAAGGCGTCGGGTAGCCCGCCGGGCGGCACGGCACCGAGCGCGTCGCGATACAGGCCCGCGTCGTCGGCCGCGACCCAGCGCTGCTGGCCGCCGACGCGCAGACGGATCGCGCGTCGCTGCGCCTGCAGCGCGTCGAGCATCGGCTCGGCGTCGATGCCCGCGAGCACGCGGTCGCGCAGCTCGTCGCGGGTCAGGTCGCCGACGCGACGCAGGACGTCCGCCAGCGCGTCGCGCGTCTCGGCGCGCGTGCGGTCGGAGCGGTGCTGGAGGTCGGCCTCGACCTGCTCGAGCGCGGCGGGAACGATGAGGTCGCGCAGCTCCTCCTGGCCGAGCAGCTCGCGCAGGAGCTCGCGGTCGAGCGACAACGCGGCCGCTCGCCGCTCGGCGTTGGGCGTGTCGCCCTCGTACATGTACGTCGCGACGTAGTCGAACAGCAGCGACGAGGCGAACGGCGAGGCGGTCGGCGTCTGCACCTCGACGAGCGACAGCTCGCGTGCGTGCAGTCCACGCAGCAGCTCGGTCAGGCCCGGCACGTCGAGAACGTCGCGCAGGCACTCGCGGTAGGTCTCGAGGATGATCGGGAAGTCGGCGTAGCGCTTGGCGACCTCGAGCAGCGACTGTGACTTCAGCCGCTGCTGCCACAGGGGCGTGCGCCTGCCGGGGTAGGCGCGCGGGATGAGCAGCGCGCGGCCGGCGTTCTCGCGGAAGCGTGCGCCGAACAGCGCGCTCGCGGCGAGCTCGGCAACGACCGCGTCCTCGACCTCGTCGGGCTCGACCATGACGAGCTCGGCGCCCGGCGGCTCGTCGGCGTCGGGCAGGTGGACGATGATCCCGTCGTCGGACCAGATCGCGTCGGACTCGAGGCCGTAGGTGTCGCGGATGCGCCTGCTCAGCGCCAGTGCCCACGCGGCGTGCACGCGTCCGCCGAAGGGCGAGAGCACGCACAGCCGCCAGTCGCCGATCTCGTCGCGGAAGCGCTCGATGACGACCGTGCGGTCCGACGGCAGCACGCGCGTGGCGTCCTGCTGCTCGAGCAGGAAGTCGAGCAGGTTCTTGGCCGCCAGCGGATCGAGGTCGTAGTCGGTCTCGAGCGCGATCGGATCTTGGTCGACGGCCCAGCGGCAGAACGCGCCGATGGCGGCGCCGAGCTCCTTCGGCCGGCCGACGCCGTCACCGCGCCAGAACGGAACCGCACCCGGCGCGCCCGGCGCGGGTGTGACGATGACGCGGTCGCGGCCGATCTCCTCGATCCGCCACGTGCTCGCGCCGAGCAGGAACGTCTGGCCGGCACGCGCCTCGTAGACCATCTCCTCGTCGAGCTCGCCGACGCGGCGGCCGTCGGGCAGCGTGACGGAGAACAGGCCGCGGTCGGGAATCGTGCCGGCGTTCGTCACCGCGAGCTGGCGCGCGCCCTTGCGCGCCCGGATCGTCCCGGCGACGCGATCCCAGACGATGCGCGCGCGCAGCTCGCCGAACTCCTGTGACGGGTAGCGCCCGTCGAGCATGTCGAGCACGTTCTCCAGCAGGGGCCGCGAAAGCTCGGCGTAGGAGTGCGTGCGCGTGACGAGCGCGTGCAGGTCGTCGACGGCGATCGGCACCTCCTCGGGTGCGCTGGCGGCCATTGAGACGATGTGCTGGGCGAGCACGTCGAGCGCGTTGCGCGGCACGACCGTGGGCTCGATGCGCCCCTCGCGCATGAGCTTGCAGACGACCGCGCACTCGAGCAGGTCGGCGCGGAACTTCGGAAAGATGCGGCCCTTGGAGACATCGCCGACGTTGTGGCCGGCGCGGCCGATGCGCTGCAGGCCGCGCGCAACGGACTTCGGCGACTCGACCTGCAGCACGAGGTCGACGGCGCCCATGTCGATGCCGAGCTCGAGCGAGCTCGTGGCGACGAGGCACGGCAGCTCGCCGGCCTTGAGCATCTCCTCGACGACGCCGCGCTCCTCGCGGGCGAGCGATCCGTGGTGGGCGCGCGCGATGTCGCGTGGCGTCTGCCCCTCAGGCAGATCCTTGTTGGCCAGCTCGTTGAGGCGGATCGCGAGACGCTCGGCGCCGCGGCGGTTGTTGACGAAGACGATCGTCGAGCGGTGCTCCTCGACGAGCCGCAGGATCTCTGGGTAGATCGCCGGCCAGATCGAGCGGCGGGTCGCCTCACCGCTCTGCAATGGATCGAGGGGGTCGGCGCTCACGCTTTGGTCGGGCTCCACCATCGACTCGACCGGGACATGGATCTGCAGGTCGAGCGGCTTGCGGATGCCCGCGTCGACGATCGTGCAGGTACGCCGCGGGCCGACCATGAAGCGGCCGACCTCCTCGAGAGGGTTCTGCGTCGCGCTGAGGCCGATGCGCTGCGGCTCCCCTTCCTCCGGCAGCGCGCTCAACCGTTCGAGCGTCAGCGCGAGGTGCGCGCCGCGCTTGGTCGCCGCCACGGCGTGGATCTCGTCGATGATGACGGCCTCGACACCGGTGAGGATCTCGCGCGCGCCGCTCGAGAGCATGAGGTACAGCGACTCCGGCGTGGTGATGAGGATGTCGGGCGGGTTGCGGCGCATGGACGCGCGGTCGCGCTGCGGCGTGTCGCCGGTGCGCACGCCGACCGTGACGTCGGAGCCGATGCCGCGCAGCGGCGCGCGCAGGTTGCGGTCGATGTCGTAGGCCAGCGCCTTGAGCGGGGAGACGTATACGAGGCGCGTGCGGTCACTGGACTTCTGGGACAACCGGTCCAGCGCCCACAGGAACGCGGCGAGCGTCTTGCCCGATCCGGTCGGTGCCGAGATGAGCGCGTGCCCGCCGGTTGCGATCGCCGGCCACGCCTGCGCCTGCACCTCGGTGGGCGCCTCGAACGCGGACGCAAACCAGCTTGAGACGGCGGGCGTGAAGTGCGACAACGGCATGCCTTCAGGCTACCGGCGGTTCTTCCACGATCCGCGCTCACGGGGCACGACAGCGGACCGGTCTTGCGGGGCACCCGCTCCTGCGCCGGTCCGGAGGCGAGCCCAAGCTCAACGTGCCCGGCGGCGACCCGCCAAGAGAAACTTGGGTCATCGACCAACCGAGGACGTCGTGAAGCGTTCTAGTGGTCGGACAGGGACGACCGAGACAACGGCCAGGGAAGGCCCATGGTCATCGGGTCCCGCGATTGGAGGAGTACGCATTGTTCGGCCGGAACGCTGTGCGGTCTCGACAGGGCGAGCTGCGCCGTGATCAGCAGCTGACCATCCGCTCCGAGCGTGATGGTCACACGCATGTGGTTCAGCTGATCGGAGAGCTCGGCGTGGACACGGCCCGGGCGTTTGAGGACGAGCTCAAGCGCGTGGAGGCCACTGAAGCCCGGGAGATCATCGTTGACCTCAGCGCCTTGAAGTCCATCAACTCCGATGGTCTGAGGGCCTTCATCCATGCCAACGCTCGCTCGCGGCGCGCTGGCAACCGGCTCATGCTGGTGCGCGGCCCCGACCAGGTGCACAAGACCTTCGAGACGACGGGCCTGCTACCGCGGCTGCCCTTCGCCGATTGATCGCTATCGGTCCACAGCTTGCTCACGGGTAACCGGTCAACCTCGAGGGCGTGGCGTCGTTGTAGCAAGATGTCGCGTTCCCCGGCTCGGGGAGTCATAGTTCAGTCATGGTTGCTGTGCTGGCTCCAAGGCTGCGGTCTGCGCTGTCGCGCCGTGCGCTGCGTGTCGCCGACGACGAGCGACTGGTCGCTGAGGTACGCGCCGGCAGTCGCAGCGCGTTTGAGGCCGTCTATGACCGCCATCACGCCGGGATCCTGGCGTTCTGCCGGCACATGCTGGGTTCGCGCGAGGAGGGCGAGGACGTCGTCCAGCACACCTTCGCCGCCGCCTACCAGGCGTTGCTGGCTGACGACGAGCGCGAGATTGCGCTCAGGGCCTGGCTGTATGCGATCGCTCGCAACCGCTGTCTGTCGGTGCTGCGCGCGCGACGTGAGCATGTCGCGCTCCAAGACGCCGGGACGAGGGTTCTCGCAACGGCCGGACTGTCGGTGCACGTCGAGCAGCGCGAGGACTTGCGTGCGCTGCTCGATGACCTGCGGCGCTTGCCCGACGACCAGCGCGCTGCGCTCGTACTCGCCGAGTTGGGTGCGCAGTCCCACGAGGAGATCGCCGTCATCCTCGGCGTGCCCAGCGCCAAGATCAAGGCGCTCGTCTTCCAGGCCCGCGAGGCGCTCATGAACCGCCACTCAGCGCGCGAGGCCGACTGCGGATCGATTCGCGAGGAGCTCGCGGTCCGGCGCGGAGGCGCGCGGCGCCGCGGCGACTTGCGCCACCATGTCGCGCAATGCGAGGGCTGCCGTGCGTTTGAGGCCGAGGTCCGCCGTCAGCGGGCGGGGATGGCCGTGCTGCTGCCCGTGGCGCCGACACTCGCGCTGAAGGAGAGCACACTCACCGCGGCGTTCGCCGGCGGCGGCGGGAGCGGTGCCGCGGCGGCCGGGGGCGGCGCGGTAGCCGGAAGCACCGCGGCGGGCGGCACCGCAG
>JALZJA010000132.1 GCA_030860005.1 Actinomycetota bacterium | reverse complement strand
CCAGCGCGCCGAGCACCAGCAGGCGGCGACGTGCGAGCCCCGCAGCGATGAGCGCGGCGCCGAACAGGATGAGCGGTGAGCGCGGCCCGGCGAGCAGGCCGGCCACGAGCGTTGCCAACAACAGGTGGCGCGGGTGACGAGCGACGATCTCGCCCGCCGCCCGCGCCGCGGTCACACCGTCACCAGCGGCCGCAGCGTCGCAAGTCGCTTGTCGCCGATGCCGGGCACCTCGGCGAGCTCGTCGACGCGCTGAAAGCCGCCGTGCTGCTCGCGGTAGTCGATGATCCGCTGGGCGATCCCGGGACCGACGCCGTCCAGCGTGTCGAGCTGCTCGAGCGTTGCGGTGTTGAGGTTGATCGGGGCAGCAGGCGCCGCGCCCGCCCCGCCGGCCGCCGCCGACCCGCTCGACACGCCCGACGCCCCGGCGGGAGCGACCGCCGCCGCCCCACCCGAAGCGCGCTTTGGCACGAGCACCTGCCGTCCGTCCTCGAGCTTCGCCGCGAGGTTCACCGCGGACAGATCCGCGCGCGGCTTCGGCCCGCCGGCCAGGCGCAGCGCCTCGTCGACCCGCGAGCCCGGGCCCAGCCGGTACACGCCGGGTCGCCGCACCTCGCCTGCGACGTGCACGGTTACCCGCCCGCCGCCGGCGCGCTCCACGCGCACGGCCGGCGATCCCTCGCTGCCCTCGGGCGCCTTCGAGGCGGCGCCCGAACCCTCCACCGCCGCGGGCGCGGCGGGCTGGCTGCGCAGGTAGCGCGCACCAAGCACGCAGACGATCAGGCCAAGCGCCACGTAGAGCGCCAGCCGCGGGCGATCGAGGTCGGACATCCATCCGAGGCTAGGCGGCGCCCCGTTGCTTGAGACGCGCCGATCGTGACGATTCAGCGCAGAGAACCCACAGCTCCACGCCATCGCTTCGCAACCTGTTCACATCGGCGTGAACGTTCCGGGAAACGGGGTCGTCGCGAAGCCTGCGTGGAAGTAGCTTGGCCGCCATGCGCACCACGTTTCGGCGCGTGGCTCTGGCAGCCGCGCTGACGGCGCTCGCGGCTCCCGCCGCGGTGGCCGCACACGACGACGATCGCGACCGCACGCTGCGCGTCTCGACGTTCAACGCGTCGCTGAACCGCGGCGCGGAAGGCCAGCTCATCACCGACCTGTCGACCACCGGCAACGCCCAGGCCGGCGCCGTCGCCGAGGTCGTCCAGCGCGTTCGGCCCGACGTGCTGCTCATCAACGAGTTCGACTACGACGCGCGGCACACCGCCGCGCGCCTGTTTCAGGACAACTACCTCTCCGTAGGACGCAACGGCGCGAAGCCGATCCGCTACCGCTACCGCTTCTCCGCGCCGTCGAACACCGGCATCCCCTCTGGCCTGGACCTCAACAACAACGGCACGATCGGTGGCGGCGACGACGCGTTCGGCTTCGGCGCCTTCCCCGGCCAGTTCGGCATGCAGGTGTACTCGCGCTACCCGATCGCCGAGCGCGTGCGCACGTTCCAGCGCTTCCGCTGGAAGGACATGCCCGGCGCTCGCCTGCCCGACCATCCGGCCACCCCCGCGCCCGCCGACTACTACTCGCCCGAGGAGCTCGCCGTGGTCCGGCTGTCGTCCAAGTCGCACTGGGACATCCCCCTCGCCGTCCGCGGCAAGCTCGTGCACTTCCTCGTCAGCCATCCGACTCCGCCGGTGTTCGACGGGCCGGAGGATCGCAACGGCAGGCGTAACGCCGACGAGATCCGGTTGTGGGCCGACTACGTCGGGACGCGATCGCGCAGCGCTTACATCTACGACGACCGCGGCCGACGCGGCGGCCTGCCCGCCGGTGCGCGCTTCGTGATCGCCGGCGACCAGAACTCCGACCCGCTCGACGGCGACAGCGTGCCGGGCGCGATCCAGCAGCTGCTCGAGAACCCGCGCATCGACACGGCGTTCGCGCCGCAGAGCTCCGGCGCCACCGAGGCGAGCGCCCTCCAGGGGGGCGCGAACCTGACGCACCGCAGTGATCCCGCGTTCGACACCGCGGACTTCCCCGACAGCGCGCCGGGCAACCTGCGCGTCGACTACGTGCTGCCGAGCAAGCGCGGCGTGCGCGTCATCGGCGGCTTCGTCTTCTGGCCGCCGAGCACCAACCCGCTCTCGCGCCTGACCGGCGTATTCCCATTTCCGACGTCCGACCACCGGCTGGTCGCGCTCGACCTGGAGGTCAAGAAGTGACGCGCGTGAAGAGCACGTTTCGGCTGGTGCGCCAAGGCGACGGAGCGATGGACGAGCACTAGCCGCCTCAGCCCAGCGCGAGCTCGACCGCCTCGTCGGGACGCGACGCCACCAGAACGCCGTCGATCTCCCACGTACCAAGCCCGACGACCCGCTTGCCCGCCTTCAGCGCCAGCGCGATCTCCGACAGCGTCCCGTACTCGCCGCCGACCGCGATGAGCGCGTCGGCCGATCGGACCACGAGCCCGTTGCGCAGCTCGCCCATACCGGTGGCAACGGCGACGTCGACCCAGCGGTTGGCCTCCGCGCGGTCGTCGCCGGGCAGGATCGCGAGCGTCGTCCCGCCGGCCTCGCGCGCGCCGCGGCAGGCGGCCTCCATGACGCCGCCGAGGCCGCCGGTGACGACGACCGCACCTCGGCGTGCGAGCTGTGCCCCGATGGCCCCCGCGTCCGCGAGCAGGTCGGCCGCGACCTCCCCGCCGGCGCCGACGACTGCAACATGGGGCGTGCCCGCGTCAGGCATCGGCGCACAGCCTGTCACGCCCGAGCCATGCGATCCGTCGACCCTGTTACGGTCGGCCTTTGACTTAGGGACCGCGGTAGCTGGTCTTGGAGGTTGGTCGTGCGTCGTACGTCTCGCCGCGTCGTGCTGGGGCTGGGTGCCGGCATGTGCGCGTGCGTCCTGTTGACCGCCTGCGGCGGCAGTGACGACAAGAAGCCGACGACGAGGATGGTCGACCGTGCGCGGGCGTCCGGCGACCGCATCCAAGCGAAGGCCGAGGCCGCCGTGAAGAAGCCGGAGGCCGTCGCGATCCGCGTCAGCGCCGCGCCGAAGCAGCGCGTCACGGTCGTCTGGGCCCTGTCGTGCACGAACGGCAACGGCGACAAGGAGAAGACGACCGGGGGCAGCTACAGCGTGATGACTCCGAACATCCACCAGCTCCAGGTGCCGGACAAGCCACGCGCCGTCTGCCAGGTCGAGGCGACGACGAAGCTGCTCACCGGGCGGGTCAAGACGACGCTGCTGGCGACCACCCCGTAGGCGCGTCAGCGCGCGGGCGCTTGAAGTAGTGAAAGGTCAGCCAGCGCCCGCTCGGCGTCCAGCCCTCGGCTTGCATATGGGTGACGAGCGGCCCGCGGCGCACCCCGGTGCGGCGCACGTACTCCCACGTCGTCCGCTTCGCGGGCTCCAAAGGGCGGCGGGCCCGCAGGCCGAAGTCCCGCACCCCCGTGAGCTCCCAGCCGTCGCGGCCGAGGTCGGCGAGGATCTCGACCTCATCTGCGGCGGTCGCGCGGAACGTACGCGCCTCGCGCTCGTCCGCATCGCCCTCGGGCTGGTCGGCGGCCAGGAGCGCCGCGGCGTACTGCTCGGGCTCGCCGAAGGCCTCCACCGGTCGCTCGCCGCTCTCGGCGAAATGGTTCGACATCTCCCTGATCACCTCAGCGGTGCGGGCCTCATCCAGTCCGCGCCGCTTCAGCGCGCGCTCGAGCTCTGCGAGGTAGGTGCGGTCATCGGTCATGACGAGCCTCCACGGTCGATCAGCTTTCGCGTCGTGCGGGCGAACGCGGCCCACGCGAGCCCCTGCTCGCGCAGCAACGCGCGTCCGTCCTCCGTCAACGCGTAGTACTTGCGACCGGGTCCGTGCTCTCCGGGCTCCCACCGCGAGGTGACGTGCCCGGCGGCTTGCAGCCGCGCCAGCACCGGGTACAGCGTCCCGCCCTTGACGCGCGCGAGCCCCGCCTCCTCGAGGCGGCTCGCGATCGCGTAGCCGTGACGCTCCTGCTCATCCAGCGTCGCGAGGACGCATAGGTCGAGCACGCCTCGAAGCCACTGCTGCCGTCGGTCGCTCACTATCTAGATAGTAGTACCACCTAGATAGCGTGCTAAACCTCGCGTGGCCCGCGCGCTCCTACCGCACGACGACGTTGACGAGCTTGCCGGGCACGACGATCTCCTTGACGACCTCATGGCCGTCGAGGTGTGGCTGCATCTTCGGTGCCCTGCGCGCGAGCTCGAGCAGCTCCTCGCGCGAGGCCTGCGTCGGCGCCTGCACGCGGTCGCGGACCTTGCCGTTGATCTGCACGACGAGCTCGAACGTGTCGCTCTCGAGGAACGCAGGGTCGGCTCCGGGCCAGGGCTGCTCCCAGACGCGGTCGCCGGTCAGCAGGTGGTAGGCATCCGCAGAGGCGTGCGGCGCGAACGGGAACAGCAGCGACGCCGCGCTGCTCAGCGTGAAACGCACCGCGCCGGGCGACGCATCGCCGCGCTTGGCCGGCGTGACCTCGTTGATCAGCTCCATGACCGCCGCGATCGCCGTGTTGAAGTTGAAGCGCTCGTTCATGTCCGTCGTGACCTTGTCGATCGCCCAGTTGGCCTTGCGCAGCAGCCGCTTGTCGTCGTCGTTGAGGTCGTCGGGGATCGGATGGTCGGGCAGCTCGTCCGCGGCCTCGGCCGCCGTGCGCCACAGGCGCCCGAGGAACCGGTGCATCCCCTCCGCCCCGGTGTCGGACCAGTCGGCGTCCTGATCGGGCGGCCCGATGAACAGGATGTACGAGCGCGCGGTGTCCGCGCCGAAGCGGTCGACGATCGTCGACGGCGACACGACGTTGCCCTTGTTCTTGGACATCTTCGCGCCCTCGAGCGTGATCATGCCCTGCGTGAACAGGCGCTCGAACGGCTCCTGGATGTCTTGCGGCAGATGGCCGAGATCCGCGAGCGCCTTCGTGAAGAAGCGCGCGTAGAGCAGGTGCAGGATCGCGTGCTCGACGCCGCCGATGTACTGGTCGACCGCCATCCACTGGGCGACCGCGTCCCGGTCCCAGGCAGCCTCGTCGTTGAGCGCGTCGCAGTAGCGCAGGAAGTACCACGACGAGTCCACGAACGTGTCCATCGTGTCGGTCTCGCGCTGCGCCGCGCCGCCGCACGACGGGCACGCCGTGCTCACCCAGTCCTCCGCCGCCGCCAGCGGCGAGCGGCCCTTGGGCTTGTAGTCCTCGACCTCGGGCAGCAGCACCGGCAGGTCCTCCTCCGCGACCGGCACGGCGCCGCAGCGCGGGCAGTGGATGATCGGGATCGGCGTGCCCCAGTAGCGCTGGCGTGAGATGAGCCAGTCGCGCAGGCGGTAGTTCACCGAGGCGTGGCCCTTGCCCTCGCGATCGAGCCAGCGCACGATCTCCTCGAGCGCCTCGCGATTGTGCGTGGCGTCGAACTCGGGCGCGGAGTTCATGAGCGGGCCGTCGCCGGTGTAGGGCAGCTCCTCATCCGGGCCTTCGATCACCCGCCGGATCGGCAGCCCGTACTCCTGCGCGAACGCGTGGTCGCGCTCGTCGTGCGCGGGCACGGCCATGATCGCGCCCGTGCCGTACTCCATCAGCACGTAGTCGGCCACGTACATCGGCAGCTGCTCGCCGTTGACGGGGTTCGTCACCGTGCGCCCTAGGGCGACGCCGGTCTTCGGCTTGTCGACGTCGCCGCGCTCCTGCTTGTCGGCCGTGAGCGCGCGCGCGACGTACGCTGAGACCGCGTCCTCGTGCTCGGTCCCTGCCGCGATCTTCAGGACGTCGGGATGCTCGGGCGCCAGGACGAAGAACGTCGCGCCGAACAGCGTGTCCGGTCGCGTCGTGAAGACCGGGTAGTCGATGCCGAGCTCCTCGCTGCGGAAGACGACCTCGGCGCCCTCGGAGCGGCCTATCCAGTTGCGCTGCATCGTCTTGACGTGCTCGGGCCACGCGATCGTGTTCAGCTCGTCAAGCAGGCGGTCGGCGTAGTCGGTGATCCGGAAGAACCACTGCTCGAGCTGGCGGATCTCGACGAGCGCGCCCGAGCGCTCGCCGCGGCCGTCGACGACCTGCTCGTTGGCGAGCACCGTCTCCTCGACCGGATCCCAGTTGACCGCGGCCTCCTTGCGGTAGGCCAGGCCGCGGTTGAACAGCTCGAGGAAGATCCACTGCGTCCAGCGGTAGTAGCGCGACTCGTGCGTGCCGAACTCGCGTGTCCAGTCGATCGAGATCCCCCACGCGCGGAACTGGCGCTGAAACTCGGAGATCGCCGTGTTCGTCGAGTCCCGCGGATGCCGTCCGGTCTTGATCGCGTGGTTCTCCGCCGGCAGGCCGAACGCGTCGTAGCCCATCGGGTGCAGCACCCGGCGCCCCGTGCGGCGATGGAAATGCGCGACGGCATCTCCCACCGAGTAGACCTTCAGATGCCCGATGTGCGGCTCGCCGCTCGGGTAGGGCAGCATCTCGAGCACGTACGACGACGGTCGCGGGTCGTCCGGGTCGTTAGCGACCTCCCAGGTCCCCTCGTCGGCCCACACCAGCTGCCAGCGCGGCTCGATCTCAGACGGGTCGTAGCGGTACGCGGCCATGGCTTTTCAGGATAGAAGCCGCCGGTCGACCGGTGATTCGACGCGTCGCGCGCCGGCGGAGCGGCCGCGTCAACCGCCGAGCAGGGCGTCGAGCGCGAATCTCCGGTTGACCGCGGAGCAGGCCCGGAGCGGATCGCCGAGACGCGAGCAGCTCGCTGGCACCGGAGTCGACGAGCCACAGCTCCGCCAGACCGTTGCGCAGATCGGGAGAGAAGACGTTGCGCTCGTCGATCAGCACGTCGAGCGGCCAGGAGGTCTCGCCGCGGCCAGGCGCTCCTCGCGCCCACGTTTCGAGCTCGTGGGCGAGATCACGGAGGATGAGCTGGTGCAGGAGGCCGGGGCCGTGCACGATCCCGAGCTCGCTGCGCAGCGTCGCGTTCGGCGTCACGAGATAACCCCTGCGCCGTCATGCGCCCCCGGCGGGTCGACGGGACGAGCTCGCTCGAACCGCGGCGCGCGCTAGGCGTGAATCCCTGCGGCGTCGCGCAGGGCGGCGGCCTTGGTGGTCTGCTCCCAGGTGAAGTCTGCGTCCTCGCGGCCGAAGTGGCCGTACGCCGCGGTCCGCTGATAGATCGGGCGATGCAGG
>JALZJA010000116.1 GCA_030860005.1 Actinomycetota bacterium | reverse complement strand
ATCCCTGACCACGAGGTTCAGCGCACGGCCGCGACGGCGTACACCGGGGGCAGCCGCGTCGCGACGTCAAACCAGCTCGCGCCGGCATCGCCCGAGCCGAACACGTCGCCCGACGTCGCGCCGAAGTACAGCTCGACCGGCGCATCCGCGGCGGTTGGGCGGAAACCGGTCGCGGCGGCGCCCGCTCGAGGTGATGGACGCCGAGTGTGGTCGATTCCTCCTGATCCTCCTCTGGGACATAGGCCGGCACGAGTCCCTTGTTGCCCCGGCGCCACGTCTTGCCGCGGTCCTGCCCGCCGCCGAGACGGCCACCGTGGCCGGTCGAACTCAGCTCCCGGCTCGCCCTCGAGCACGAACAGGCCCTTCTTGGTTGCGACAAACAGTTCCGTCATGTGGCAATCAACCCCCTGAGATGGCCGGCAGAACGTCGATCCGGTCGTCCGGTCCCACGGCGGTGGACTCCTCGCCGCGCTCACCGTTGACGTGCCGGCGGATGTGTCCCCGCTCGTCGAGCATCCAGCCGCTCATCGCCGGGTACGTGCGCTCGAACTCGCTCAGGAGCTCGGCGACCGTGGCGCCGTCGATGGCGTGTTCCGATTCGCCGCCCGCGAGCTTCTTCAGCGGCTCGCGGACTCGCACGGTTGCCATGGCAATCCTCGGGACCGCTTACGCGGCTCCGGAGAAGGCGGGCTTCCCCACCGGATGGGGCTCCGCCGCCTCCCGCTCGGCAGGGTGTTGGGCCGCCTCCGCGGGTTGCGAGCGCAGGACGCTCACCGCGACCACGATGGCGACGACCACGAGCGCGGCGCCGATGAGGTAGGCGAAGTGGTAGCCGGAGTTCAGCGCCGAGGCGGTTGACTCGCCGTCGGCGAGCAGCCCATCGCTGCGCTCGGTCGCGAGCGTCGCGAGCATGGCGAGGCCGATGGCGCCGCCCACCTGCACGCTCGTGTTGACCAGGCCCGAGGCCAGGCCGGCGTCGGTCGGCGTGGCGCCCGACATCGAGAGCGTCATCAGCGCGGGGAAGCCCAGCCCTGCGCCGAGGCCGATCAGGACCATCGGCGGAAGGATGTCGATCAGGTAGCTGCCGTCGAGCGGCGTCCGCGCGAAGAGGAGCATCCCGCCGCCCATGAACACGAGGCTGGCGATGAGCACCGACCGCGGTCCGTAGCGCATCGTCACGGGCTCCGAGAGGCGCAGCGACATCGTCCCCATGACGAGCGTGGCGGGCAGGAACGCAAGGCCGACGTCGAGGGCGCCGTAGCCGAGGATGCGCTGCAGGTAGAGGGCTCCCAAGAAGAACATGCCGAACATCCCGACGACGAGCAGCGCCATCACGGCGTTCGCTCCCGAGACGTTGCGCGAGCGAAACAGGCGCAGCGGCATGAGCGGTCTTGAGATGCGTGCCTGGCGCGCGACGAACGCGGCCAGCAGCGCGATCGAGACGGCGCCGAGCCCGAGCGTCTGACCCGATGCCCAGCCCTGATCGTGAACGTCGAGGATCGTGTACACGCCGAGCATCAGCCCGGCCGTCAGGAGAACCGCGCCGGGGATGTCAGCGCCCGACTTGAGTCCGATCCCCTGGTGATCGTCGACGAGCCGCGTCGCCAGCACTGCGGTCGCGATGCCGATCGGGATGTTGACGAAGAAGATCCAATGCCAGTTGATCGCCTCGGTGAGCGCGCCACCGGCGAGCAGCCCGATCGATCCGCCCGCCGAGGCGACGAATGCGTAGATGCCGATCGCCTTCGCCTGCTCGCGCGGCTGCGGGAACATCGTCACGATCATGCCGAGGATGACGGCGGAGGCCAGCGCGCCGCCGACGCCCTGGACGAAGCGCGCGCCGATGAGCAGTCCCTGGCTCTGGGCGACGGCGCACAGCAGCGACGCCACGGTGAAGATGCCCAGGCCGATCAAGAAGACGCGCCGCTGACCGATGAGGTCGCCCATGCGACCCGCGAGCAGCAGCAGACCACCGAAGGCGATCAGGTACGCGTTCACGACCCACGCGAGGCTGTTCTGCGAGAAGCCCAGATCGTCCTGGATCGAGGGCAGCGCGACGTTCACGATCGTGGCGTCGATGACGATCATGAGCACGCCCGCGCACAGCACGTACAGCGCGATCCAGCGCCTGGGGTCGTTTGTCGTCTCGGCAGTCACGGTCACGGCCTCCTCGTCGTCGGGTTCCCTCTGTTATTGGTATAACCTACCGTGAAGTTGGTAAATCCAACTATACAGACATTCTTCCGGACTGCAAGCT
This sequence comes from Actinomycetota bacterium, assembly GCA_030860005.1. Taxonomy (GTDB): domain Bacteria; phylum Actinomycetota; class Thermoleophilia; order Solirubrobacterales; family Solirubrobacteraceae; genus CADCVQ01. The sequence continues at coordinate 7,915 of JALZJA010000116.1, read as the reverse complement.
AGGATGTGGAGATGACCGCGAAGCGCACATACGCCGACGCCTGCGGGATCTCGCGCGCCCTCGACCTCGTCGGGGAGCGCTGGGCGCTGCTCGTCGTTCGCGAGCTGTTGCTGGGACCCAAGCGCTTCACCGACATCCGCGAAGGGCTGCCCCACCTGAGCCCCGACGTCCTCGCTCAGCGCCTGCGCGATCTCGAGCAGGCCCAGCTCGTCAAGCGCCGCAAGCTACCGCCACCGGCGGCGTCACAGGTCTACGAGCTGACCGAACGCGGCGCGGCGCTCGAGCCGGTGCTCATGGCCCTCGGCCGCTGGGGGGGCGCGAACGCTCCGCCGCCCGCCGATGGCGTCGGGATGAGCCTCGAAGCGCACATCCTGTCGTTGCGCGCGCTGTTCGAGCCCGAGCTCGCCGGCGACTTCCGCGCGACGCTCGAGCTGCGACTCGGCGAGCACCATTACCGCGTCATCATCGCCGACGGCCGGATCGAGGCCGTGCGCGGAGAGGCGACAGCGCCGGACGCGACGATCGAGACCGACCCGGGCACGCTGCTCGCGCTGCTGCACGGCCGCCGCGAGCTCTCCGACGCGCTGGGCGCAGGCGACATCGATATCGAGGGTGACGAGCAGGCCGTGGCTCGCTTCCTCGGACTGTTCCCGCTGCCTGAGCCGGCCGCTGTCTGACGCCTCTGGGCTACGAGGGCGCCGTGGTCTTCGACCATTCGGCCTTGTGCACGCGCTTGGCCGCCTGGTAGTCGGCGAGCGCCTGCGGCGAGTCGACGTCTCCGAGCGTCGGGTGCCACGGCACGAGCTCGTGAGCGGCGTCGACGCCAAAGCGCTTGGCGAGCACGCCGCTCAGCGCCTTGATCTTCATCTCGCCGAAGCCCGGCAGGGCGGCCAGGTTGGCGCGCAGCTGAAGGGCGTCGGCCGCCTCGGTCCAAACGCGCGCGGCATCGCCGTCGTACTCGTCGCGTACGTGCACAGCCAGGTCGTGAACGCGCTGAGCCATCGATCCCGGGTACCGGTGGATCGCCGGCCTGGCGCGGAACACGGGCCCGAGCTCGGCGGAGGCGAGCGTGGCGGCATCGATCGCACCGAGGCGCTCGCGCAGTGCGAGCGGCCCGCCGAACGCCTTCTGCACGGTGACCTGCTGATCGAGTGCGAATCCGACGAGCAGCGCCATCGGGTCCGACGCAATCAGCGCATTGGCCTCATCGGAGTCGGTGAAGTGGAGGCGATCGGGCACGCCTCGATCGTACCTCGCCCGGCGCGTGAAGATGCAAGCCCGCGCCGTGCGATGGCTGCCCGTCAGCTCGTGAGATCCGCGCCCGGGCAGCCAGAGTCCACGGCCGAGGTTGTCGGCCTGGCCGTGCACTCGGTATGGCGGATGCGCTGGTACAGCACGAGGCTGTCGGCGCCGCCAATGACGGCGCGCACCTTGACGAGCACGCGGCGCTGCACGCTGCCGGCCGTTCCCGTCGCGACGATGCTGCGCACGAGCAGGCTGCCGAGGCTGCCCGTCACGTTGATCGCGGTCGACACCTGGTAGCTGTACGCCGCCCCCTCGACGCTGTCGGCCGACCCGCTCTCGACGGGGCAGTAGACCTGCGGCGCCCCCGGCGTGACCTGGGAGATCGCATAGACGCCGGCCACGTTGACGCTCGTGCACCCCAGCGACTGGACAGCGTTGGGGATGGCGCCGAGGACGGCGCTCGACGAGCCGGCGACGAGCATGTGGTTGAGGCGGAAGATCGCGACGTCGACGCCGGCGTCGGCGGCCTGCAACGACCGCACGAGACGCCGGTCACGGTTGGACGTGTCCAGCGAATGGAGCGAGAGGCCGATCGCGCCGCCCACCAGCACGAGCATGATGACCATCAGCGCGATCGAGCCCGGCAGCACGAAGCCGTCCTGGCCGCCGTCGCGGCGCGGGCTCACAGCAGGCCGTCCTTCGGGTCGCTGACGACGGTCGAGACCCAGACCGGCTTACGCAGGCCCGCGTTGATGTTCGTGTCAAGCCAGACCGCGACGGTCAGGCGCTTGGTGTTATGGGTCGTGGTCGGTCTCGCGAGCAGCGTGTCGATGGCGGTCTTCACGTCCGTGGCGAGGTTCTTGACCTTCGTTTGCCCGTCGGCAGCGTCGCCCTTGACCGAGCCGAGCACGCTCGTGAGGCCCGTAACGGCGCTCGTCAGCCCGTTCACCGCCGTGGGCAGCGTCAGAACCGCGTTGACCGCGCCGACGAGGAGCTGCACGAGGTTCATGCTGGCGAGCGGGTCGATGATGCCCGCGACGTTCGCGATCGGCGTCTGCAGCGCGGCGATCACCGGTCCCACCGCCGTCAGCGCCGTCTTGAGCGTCTCGAACGAGCTGAGGTCCAGCAGCTTGGGCAGGTCGCACAGGTCGATGCGCTGGGTGATCGCGTCGAGCAGCTGTGTCAGCGGCGCGAGCGCCGCCTGCAGCGGCGCGAGCATCGGCGTCAGCCTCGTCAGCAGCGGGTTGAGCGTGTTCGCCAGCAGCGGGTTGAGGATGTTGCCGAGCGTCACGATCGCGGGGTTCAACAGCTTCTGGAGCGCGCTCGCCGTACTGGCGGTGTTGTTGACGGCGCTCGTCTGGTTGATGAGGTTCACGAGCGAGCCGCCGGGGCCGATGAGCGAGGTCAGCGTGCCGGTCGGCCCCGCGATTGCCGTCGTCAGCGTGTTGAGGTCCTGGATGACCTCCTCGAGATGCGTGAGGTTGACGATCGGGCACTCCTCGTCGCGCCACGACACGAAGCGGTAGACCTTGCCCGTCACCGCCGCGCTGCCCGACCCGATCGTGACGGTGCTCACGGGCGTGACCGCCGCGTCGACCTTGCCGTCGCTGTCGGCGTCGGCGCAGCCATCGCCCGACGCCTTGTCGACGCGCTCGTTGGTCATGTCCTCCTCGAGCCCGGGCTTGACCGTGAACTTCCCGCCGCCGGTGATGCGCGCGAGCGGGTCGCCGTCGGTCGTGCTCGCCCCCGGATGCGCGGTCGCCATCGTCAGCGATCCATAGCACTGGCCGCGCATCTCCTCGAGCTGGTGCTCCGCCTCGCGCGATGCGATCTGGTTGCGCTGCGACGTCGCCGTCGTGCTGTTCGCCGACGTCAGGACGGTCAGCGTCACGAGGACCCCGACCATGAGGACGAATGCCGCGACCAGCACCTCGACGAGCGTGAAGCCGGCCTGAGAACGCGAGCGTCGGCTCATGGTCCTGTGCACCCCGACAGCGCTCCTGTGCAGTTACGGGGGCTCGCGCCGCTATGCAGCACGATGGGGTTCGGTGCGCCGGAGACGAGCACCGACACGCGCAGCTCGAGGTTCGGCTGGCCGGCAGTCGTCGTGAAGACCGACGGGCTGGACAGCCGGTCGATGACCGTCGCGCCGGGCGTCGCGGCCGTCGTGTCGGTACGCACGCAGCGATAGCTCGAGGCGACCGCGCCGGCGGCACCGCAGTCGTACGTGATGACATGCAGCGCGCTCGGGCTCGCGCCCGCGAGATCGCGCTTCCACAGCTTGAGGGTGACGGCGCGATCGGTGACACCCGTCACCGCGACCGCCTCGCGCACCTCGCGCGTCATCCGCTCGAGCGCGGTGCGTGCGACGTCAAGGCTGTCGTAGCGCTCGGCGTTGCGCTTCTCGTTCGCCGCCGCGCCCGACCACACCGATAGCACCGCCGCCAGGATCGTCAGGCTCACGGTCATCGTGACGAGCAGCTCGATGAGCGTAAAGCCGTCCTCGGACCGCCCGCGCATGTCGTCAGCCACACGCGCCGGTGAGAACGGGCGAATCTCCCGGCCTCAGCTTCAACAGCTTCCTCAGCAGGCAGGCCCCGACGACCGATGGCCGCCGCTCCTCGCCCGACACGGGGTGGATGCGCACGACGCCGAGCCGCCGGGTGATGAACGTACCGCCGGGACCGGCGATCGTCAGCCGAACGTGCTTGCCGGCGGGGAGGTCGACGTACCGGCACAGGCCCTCCTTGCGCCGGCAGCGGACCCCGGCGACGAGCGTGTTCGGCGAGATCGCGAAGACCGCCTTGTCACTTGCGGGCGAGTACTTGACGAAGCTCGCCACGACGCGGCCGCGGGCCGTGAAGGGCTTGCGGCGCGGGATCGCGCGGCGCACGCGGCCGCCCGCCTTCGCGAAGCGCATGTCCACGGCGACATGGCTCGCGTCCGAGCCCGAGGACTCGGCGTCGGTGGCCTTCGAGCTCTTGTCTTCCGTCGTGCCCTTCGTCGCCTTTGCGTCGGTGTCGGTGATGACGACGGGGATCGGCTTCTGCTCGGGCGTTGCATCGCCCGGGGACGCTGGTGATCGCGGACCGCCGCTCGTGCTCGAGGACCCCGCGTCGGACGGCGCCGTGCCCGCCGACCCGGGTCCCTGGAAGGGGTCGTCGGCTTTCGGCGGCTTCTTGGCGCGGTGGCCGGGAGCGGCGTTCGTCCGCAGCAGCCGCTGCGCGCGCGCCGGCAGGCCGTCCGCCGCGCTCGCGGGCTGCGACGACTGCGCGCGAGGCGCCCCGCCGGGCGAGGACTTGAGAAACAGCAACGGCGCCGCCACGGCGACGAGCAGCGCGACCACCGGGATCGGCCACAGGCGCCGTCGTACGATCTCGTGTAGTAACCCACGTAGCATCAGGAACCCGCCTTCGCTTTAGCCGCAGCCGCCGACGGTTCAGCCGCTGCGGGCGCCTTCGTCGTGTCGGCCGCGATGTACGCAGTCGCGTTGAGCACGACTTTTGTGAGCTTCGATGCCGGGTTGGGCCGGCGGAACGAGACGCCGTCGATGGTCAGCAGCCGACCGTCGATCGACAGGTTGCCGGACCGGACGGTGACCGCCTCGCGCACCGTGCGCATGAGCTTCAGCAGGTCGAAGTAGCGGCCCGTGTAGGAGAACGTGAACGGGAGCGCCGACAGGCCGCCCGGCCCGGGCGCTGCCCCGGGCGTGGCGGGCTTCGCGGAGCCCGCGACCCCGGCGCTGGTCTTCAGCGTGGCAAGGCGCAGGTCGCTGTTGCGCAGGCGCGCCCGCCGCTGCACCTCGCGCAGGAGCCCCGAGATGTCTCCGCGCGCTGGCACGGCGATGTCGAGCTGGCGCAGCTCGACGAGCATGCCATCGAAGCGCTCGCGCGATGCGGTGTAGGCGGTGATCTGCTTGCGCGCGCGGTCCAGGCGCTGCTGCTGGGTGCTGACGACGTCGCCGGAATGGGCGCGATCGCTGCGCTTGGGCCCGATCGCCGCGAACCACAGCAGCGCGATGATCGCGACGCCGCTCGCGAGCACCGGCACGAGCAGGTTGTGCTGCGCCGAGGCCGGCCTCATGGCGTTCCCGCCGGAGGCGTCGCAGCGGTCTGGCTTGCGGGCGCTGCGGGGGATGCGTCCTGCGCGGGAGGCGTCGTCGCCGCGCCATCCTTGGCGCCGGCGGCCGGCGCCGGCGTAGCCGCGCCCGGGGTGCTCGCTGCGACGGGTGCGCCGGCCGCGGCCTTGAAGTACGCGACGATCTCAAAGCGCGGCACGCGCTGATCGCCGTTGCGGCAGTCATCGCCCTTTCCGCCACTGGCCTTGGCCTTGTCCTTGCCCGGCTCGAGGCGCTCGCTGCGGCTGAAGCCGACGTCGGTCACGCCCGAGATCTCGTTCAGGCGGTCCATGTAGGCGGGCAGTCCGCGCTCGCTGGATGCGCAGCCGACGAGCTCGAGCGCGGGTACGGCGAGCTGTCCGCGCAGCCCGGACGTGGCCCCGTCGCCGGAACCGCCGTCGATCGTCGTCGTCGGCGTCAGCGTTCCCTTCACCGACGTCAGCCAGACGCCGCGCGAGGTCACCTCCGCGAGCTGGCGCAATGCGCGCTCCCAGTCAAAGCGCGTCGAGGCGACCGAGCTCACCGCCGCGTTGCGCGCGAGCGTCGCCGTGGCGAAATCGTCGTAGGGCTTGAGCTCAGCCGCCTGGTTTTCGAGGGTTGTGACCTCGCCGCGGATCGCGTCGATGCGCGCCCCGTCGGAGGCGACCTGGTTGGAGAGGATGACGAGGTACACGACGGCCAGTGCGAGCAGGGCCACCATCGCGCAGATGGCCTGCGCGACGAGCCGGCCGGGGGCCGCTGCGTCCGTGCGGCCCATCCGGCGAATCGGACGCAGGTCCGGACGCTCGTCCGCGCGTGCCTGGGCGAGCCCGACGACGATGTCGAGGCGCTCTTTGGCAACTGCGACGTCGCCGAGGTCGGGCCAGGCCTCGCGGCCAGCAGGAAGGACCGGAAGGTGAAGCTCGTCGCGCAGCGCCTCCTCGACGCCGGGCCAGGTCATCATCGTACCGGTCAGGACGACGGCACCGATCGGGCGCGCGTCCGCGTTGGCGGCGTAGAAGCCGCGCGAAGACTGCACCTCGGCGGCGACGCGACGCAGGCCCTCGCGCACCGCCAGCCGGACGGCGGCCTCGAGCTCGGCGTCGATCGGGGAGGCCGGAGGCGAGGACTCCGTGCCGAGCGCGGCGACATGCTCGCGAGCCTGTTCGTGACTGATGCCCGCGCGCTCCGCGAGACCTGCCGCGATCGCCTCCGAGCCGGTCGACGCCGCGCGCACGAGCACCGGCTGGTCGTCCTCGGTGATGACGACGTTCGTCAGCGCGCCCGCTTGGACATACAGGACGGCCGCGCCGTCCTGCGCCGGGTGGTCCAGCGCGGCGAGCATCGCCAGGCCGGAAAGCTGGATCGCCTGCACCCGCAAGCCTGCGCGCGTGAACGCACCGGTCAGGCGCTCGATGCCGTCCAGGCGCGCCGCGGCCATGAGCACGCGCTGCTGCGGGCCGCCGGCGCACTCGGGCGCGCGACCGACTCGGCGGTAGTCGACGACGAGCTCGTCGAGCTTGACGGGCAGCAGGTCGCCGGCGACGTGATGTACGGCGCTGTCGAGGTCGTGTCCGTCGAGTGTCGCGGGCAGCTCGACCATGCGGACCATGAGCCGGGGATGGGCGAGCCCGATCCGCACGTCACGCGGAAGCCGGTGCTCGGAGAACAGCGATCGCAGCTCGGCCGCGAGGTCGTCGGCGTCGGTGACCTCACCGTCGACGACGAGCCCGACGGGAAGCGGGTGGACGATCGCGCGGCGTACCCGCGTCCGGTCTGCCCCCGAGGACTGCAGGGCGATGATCGCATCGGGACCGATATCGATCGCTGCCGTGGACGATGACCGTCGCGTCCCGAGGCGGATTCGAGCATTGGGAAGCTTCACCGGGATCCGCACAGCTTCGGTTTCGACGGCCTCATTGCGACGTGAAACCCGATGCGTCGCCCGTGGACGTATAGATGAACGGTCCAACCCGGCCGTACGGTTGCGATCCCGACTTAGCGGACGTCGCCGCTCGTGCCGGTCGGATGTTCTGCCCGGTGATAGGTGTTTGGACGGTACGGTCGCGTTGCATGAGCGCGAGGCTGTGCCGCTGGTGGGCCGTGACGGAGAGGCTGACGACGCTGATCAGCCGCGCCGCGTCCTGCTCCTGCCAGCCAGTGAAGAGCGCGCGCGCCTGGAGGTGGTGGGGATCAGAGCAGGATCGGCTGCGCCCCGAGCAGTGGCGGACACCGCGATGCGGTCAGCTCCCCACCGCCCCCAACCGGGGCTCCCCTCGCCGCCCCCTCCGCGTCAGCTCACGCCCTCGGCATCACCGCGGACGACGAACCCTTCGCGCCGGGCGGCGTCGGTCAGCCCGCCGTCAAGCGTGACGATCTCCAGCGATGCCGGGTGCCCTTCTGCGGCGACGACGGCGGCCGCGAGCTGAAGGGCATCGGCGGCACGCAGGCGATGCACGCGCAGGAGACGTCGCGCGACCAGCCTTGCGGCCTGCACTGGCTGAACCTCACTCCAGCCCTCGGCCAATTCGTCCAAGCGCTCGAGAGCGAGCAGCGTCGCGTCGCTCGGCAAGT
>JALZJA010000094.1 GCA_030860005.1 Actinomycetota bacterium | reverse complement strand
GCGTACCGTCAGCTGCCGCCGGGGGCGCGTCCGTCTCGGGCGCCGAGCCCGGCCCGGATGCCACCACGGCGCTGTCCGCCTGCGGCACAGCGGGCTGTGCGGTCGTCGCAGCGACATCGGCGGCGCGCGAATCGGGCGCGCGCATGTTCCTCGCCGCGCGCCGTCCGTCGCGGTTCAGGTCGCCGGCCTGGAGGTAGCCGACATCGGCCGGAGCCGGCATCGCGAATCCGCGCTCGGTCGCGAGGCGCTGGATGCGGTCCGTCGCGCTGAGCCTCGAGACGTCCAGGCGCAGCTCGGCGTTGCTGCGCTCGAGCGTCGCCGAGGTCTTCACGGCGCGGCCGATGCCGGCGTTGAGCTTCAGCAGCGAGACCTGCATCGCGACGATGCCGATGAGGCCGAAGCCGACGATGAAGATCCACCCGCGGCTGCGCACGAGGCGGTCCATCGCGCGGCTGCCCGAGACGTTGAGGGCGAGGTCGGCGACGCGCGAGGCGATCGCCGCGCCGCCTCCGGAGACGGCTCGCAGCGGTCGCGGATGCGCCGGCACGCGCGGGCGCTGGTCGAGCCGGCGCGGGTCGTAGGCGGGTCCGGACACGCGGCGCGGAACGGCCCCTGCGTGCGAGCGCCGGATCCGCGGATCGCGTTCGGGGGCGGTCGTGGCAGCGGCTGAGCGGCTCATGGCGTGTCCTCCCTGACCTTCGTTGCGACGCGCAGGCGCGCCGAGCGCGCGCGTGGGTTGGCCGCGATCTCGCCCGGTGTGGGCGAGACCGCTCTGCGGCTGACAAGCTCGGCCTCGGGCTCGCGGCCGCAGCCGCAGACCGGCAGGTCCGGCGGGCAGATGCAGCCCTGCGCGCGCCCGGCGAGGAAGCGCTTGACGCGGCGATCCTCCAGCGAGTGAAACGAGATCCCGGCGAGGCGTCCGCCGGTGCGCAGCAGCCCCCACGCGAGTGGCAGCGCCGCGTCGAGCTGGCCGAACTCGTCGTTGACGGCGATGCGCAGGGCCTGGAAGACGCGCTTGGCGGGGTGGCCGCCGGCGAAGCGCGCCGGTGCCGGGACCGCGGAGCTGACGACATCGACGAGCGCGATCGTCGACGCGATCTCCCGCTTGCCGCGGGCGCGCACGATCGCGCGGACGATCTGGCGCGCGTAGCGCTCCTCGCCGAGGTCGCGGAAGATCGTCTCCAGGCGGCGCGGCTCGGCTTCGTTGACGAGCTCGTGGGCCGTGAGCTCGAGGGTCGGATCCATGCGCATGTCCAGCGGCGCGTCGTAGGAGTAGGAGAAGCCGCGCTGCCAGGTATCGATCTGCATCGAGGACATGCCGAGGTCCAGGAGCACGATGTCCGCGCGCACGCCCTCGTCGTGAAGCTGGCGCAGGCCGTCGACGAACGACGCGCGGATGAAGCGCGTGGAGCACGGAAGCTCGGAGGTGAGCTCGGCAAAGCGCTCGGCGGCGACGGGGTCGCGGTCGATCGCGATGAGGGTGCCCTCGGCGCCGATCCGCTCGGCGAGCAGGCGCGCATGGCCGCCCGCGCCGAACGTGCAGTCGACCACGAGCTGCCCCGGGCGGGGATCGACCAGCTCGATCGCCTCGCCGGCCAGCACCGGCACGTGCGGAATGGTCATGTCAATCAGTGTGGCCAAGGAGTGCGGTGATCTCGGAGACATCAGTGGAAAGCCTGGCGTTGTAGTCCGCCCACACGGCGCGGTCCCACACCTCCAGCGCGTCGCCCGCGCCCGTCACGACGACCTCCTTGGACAGGCCGGCGTGCTCGATGAGAAAAGGGGGCACCATGACCCGGCCGGCCGCGTCCAGTTCGGTGTCGAGGGAGTTGGCCGCGAAGAAGCGCTGCAGCTTCTGGGCCTCGTTGGAGAGTGGGTGAAAGCCCGCCAGCGCGGACTGCGTATACGTGTCGTACGCACCCGGAGTCCAGATCGCGACGCAGCGCTCGAGGCCCTTGGCGAGCACGACGCCCTCGGAGAGCGCCGCGCGGAAGCGGGCCGGGACCGTGAGCCGGTTCTTCGCGTCGAGGGAGTAGTCGAAGGTTCCGCGGAAGGCCATGGCTGCGGCAAGTCGAAGAATTGAGCCGAGGTGGAGGGGTGGGAGGAGCCCCTCCACCCCGGCTCGCTGTCGCGACGGTACTCCACTTTCCCCCACTCTGCAAGTCATTCTCCACTCTTTCCCCCACTGCGTCCCAACGTGGACGAATGTTCGCGGAGAAGTGACGTGTTAGCAGGGCTTTTCAGGACAGTCGCCGCGCACCGCTGTCAGCGGTTCGAGCGCACGCGAGCTTGCAGAAGCGCGCATCTGGGCGCGATCTTGCGCTTCCGGCGCAATTCCGCCGGTCCGTGTGCATTCGGTGGGAGCTGGTGGGGCGTCTGCCATCGATGGGTGCCGGATCGGGCGTGGCGGAGGGGGCTCGACTCGCCACCACGAACGCAACGTGTGTAACGCGCGATGGCGAGAGCCGACCCGCCCGCGCGGGTCGCGCAGCAACCATCCAGTCTTACGGCGCAAGCGACTGCATCAGCACCGCCCCCACGAGCAGCATCACCGCGGGCACGAGCACGAGCGCCACGACGAGCTGGATCTTCGGCGCCGCGCGGGCCGCCTCGTCGTGCAGCCGCCGGGCCTGATCGGCGCGCGCCTCGACGGCGAGCGCCTCGAGCGCGGGCGCGAGCGCAGCGCCGTGGCGC
>JALZJA010000086.1 GCA_030860005.1 Actinomycetota bacterium | reverse complement strand
ACCTGCTTGCACGGCTCGGTCGCCTCGACGAGGCGCGGACGGAGTTCGAGCGCGCGGCCTCGCTGACGCGAAACGAGCGCGAGCGGGCGCTGTTGCTCGAGCGGGCCGCGGCGTGCCGCTGAGCGCGCGGCCCGTGGTCGCGACAGGATTGAGCGCATCAGTTGATGCGGTACGGTCGGAGGCAGGCCACGGATCTTCACGTCACCAAGTCCTCAGAGGGCTGACGTGGTCGACCAGGCCATCAGGGGAACTCCGGTGCGCGTTGCCGCCCCGCTGTGATGGAGATTGCGTACGGCTACCAGCGCATGCGACGATGCGCGTGACGGCGAGCTGCTTGCATGGTTCACGCGCACGCTGGCCAGCGATGCATTCTCGGTCGTCGCCCTCAACGGTCGCGCCGCGCTCGTCGCCGGCTGCCTGCGGGGCGTCCGGCCCCACCCGCCGGCCAAGCGCGACCGCCGTTCCAAGACCATGCGCCAGGCACCCTGGATGCTTGAGATCGGGATCGCCGCGATCGCCTTCGCGGCCGGCCTGGATGTCGCAACAGCCAACCGTGCCGATTTCGAGGCGCTGCGGGACGCGCTCGCCAGGCTGTTTGCGGACGGACCAGCGCTGGCCGTCGTGGACGGGCCGCTGTAGGGCTACGCGCCCGCCGCGCGTCGCACCGCCGTCGCCTGCGCCTCGTCGTCGACGAGCTCCCGTAGCCGCTGCGCGGCCAGCCGGATGCGCCGGTCGACGCGCGCCGCGGCGATCGCGCGCGACTCGAGCTCGCAATCCCACAGGCACTCGACGGCGAGGTCGCCGGAGAACGTCGGGTCCGATGCGGCCAGCGCCGAGACGATGAAGCGCCGGCCGTAGGAGTAGGGAATCTCCTCGTATGCGCGCGACAGCTCCTCGAACGGGCCGTGCGCGGGGAAGCGCCCGAGCGCCTCGGCGAGCGAGCAGACGACGAACACGTCGCCCTCGAGGCCGGCGTCGAGCTCGCGCGACAGCGCGCGCCGTGCGTGCTCGAGGTCTTCCTCCTCGGCGCGGCTGCCGAGGATGCCGGCGGCCTTGCGCCGCCGGCCCCAGTCCGGGGAGGTCAGCCAGTCGTGTGCCAGCGTGCGCGTCTGCGTCAGCGGCATCGCCTCGAGCGCGAGCGCGATCGTCCCCTGGAGCTTGCCGCGCTGCTCCTCGCTCGTCGTCTCCTCGGCGATCTCGAGCACGTCGCGACGGCCCTGGTTGGCGAGCGCGAGGATCGCGGCGCGCCGCATCGCGAGCTCGGGATCGCGGGCGGCGCCCATCATGCGCTGCACGTCGTCGCGGCCGCGGCGCGTCGTGAGCTCGTCGGCGATCTGGCGCCAGCGCGACTGCTCGGGGGTCTGCAGCAGCGCCTCGGTGCTCATCGTGCGCGGGTTGGGTGGCTTGCGGCGCTGCGGGCGCCGCCGCGTCCGCGGCGGAAGCGGGACGCGGTGGCCGGCGGCCAGCGCGCCCGCGATCCTGTGGTTCTCGACGGACCACAGCGTCCACGGACGGTCGCGCGAGTCGACATCTGCGAGTGCCTCGCCGAGCGCGCTCTCCCCCGGGAAGCGATCGATGAGCACCTCGTCGAGGCCGGCGACGACCTCGGGCCACGGCGGGCCGACCGGCATCGCCTCGGGATCGCCCGTCAGCAGCGTGATCGCGCGCTGCCAGGAGCCGCCGTAGGCGACGTACTCGCGCAGGACGCGACGTGCATCTGAGTGGTCGCGGATCGCCATGCGCCCGAGCAGCCCGAGCACGCTGGACTCCATCTCGGCGCTCTCGTCGTCGTGATCGCCCAGCCATGTCTCAAGCGGCTCGAGGTCGAGCCCGATGTCGAGCGCGAGCGTCGCGTAGTACTCATCGCGCGCGTCGAGCTGCCGATCCCAGCGCGGATCGTTGAAGAGGCAGTGCATGACGAGGGCGTGGGCGATGGAGTGGTGGGCATCCAGTGCCCACAGGTAGCCCGAACCCAGCCCGCGCTGCAGCTTGCCCAGCGGCTCGGCCGAGTCGGCCAGCGGTGGTGGCCGGTGGGTCACCCCCGCCTACGCCGTCGGGTCCAGCGTCACCTTGCCGGTCGTGCGCCGGGCGGCGAGGTCGGTCTGCGCCTGCGCAGCCTGTTCGAGCGTGTAGGCGGGACCGATCACGACGCGCAGCTCGCCGTTCGTCACGCGCGCGAAGAGGTCGGCGAGTGCCTCGTCGATCATCGCCGGGCGCCCGATGCAGTGCATGAGCCAGAAGCCCACGAGGGAGCGCGAGGTGCGCATGAGATCGCCGCTGCGCACGGTGTTGTTCTCGCGCGAGGCGATGCCGTAGGTGACCAGGCGGCCGAAGGGGGCGAGCGTCGCGAGCGACTCCTCGAAGATCTTGCCGCCTGCCATCTCGAAGACGACGTCGAGCTTCTGGCCGAGGTTCGCCTCGATGAGGCGCTCCTTCAGCCCATCCGGCGAGCTGTCGACCGCGGCGTCGGCGCCGAGCTCCAGCGCGAGCTCGCGCTTGTCCTGCGTCGAGGCGGTCGCGATGACGCGCCCGGCACCCATCGGCCTGCCGAGCTGGACGGCCAGCGAGCCGACGCCGCCGGCGGCGGCGTGGACGACGACGGTCTCGCCCGGAGCGACCTTGGCGCACGTGCGATACAGATGCCAGGCGGTCAGGCCCTGGAGCACGAGCGCGATCGCGGTCTCGTCGTCGACGCCGCCGGGGATCGGGAACGTGAGCGCCGCGGGGGCGGTCGCGTACTCGGCGTAGCCCCCGTCGCCACAGAGCGCCACGACGCGTTCGCCGTTGTCCTCTCTCGTCCCGGCGATCTCCGAACCGGGGACCAGCGGCAGCTCGTCTCGCGCGAGGTAGGAGTTCTCCCGCCGGTGCGTGTCGGCGAAGTTCAGCCCTGCCCTGCTGACCTTGACGAGCACCTCGCCGTCGGCGGGCTCCGGGACCGCAAGCTCGACGAGCTGGAGGACCTCAGGGCCGCCGTACTCGGACATCTGGATGGCGCGCATGCTCACGGCGAGAATATTGCCCGTTCACCGAGCGCCGGGCTCGCCGCCGATGGCCCGACCAAGAAGATAGGGTCAAAGCCATGAGCGTCACCGTCGTCGGATCGATCGCCTTCGACGCCGTGCAGACCCCGCACGGTGGCCGCGAGCGCATGCTCGGCGGCGCCGCCGTCCACTTCGCGCTCGCTGCCTCGTTCTTCGACGAGGTCCGCGTGGTCGGTCCCGTCGGCGACGACTTCGGCGACGACGAGTACGCCGTCCTGCACGGCCGCAACGTCAACACCGAGGACATCGAGCATGTCGAGGGCGGCAAGACGTTCTTCTGGAGCGGCGTCTACGGCCGCAACATGAACTCGCGCGACACGCTCGAGACCGATCTCAACGTCTTCGAGACCTTCCAGCCCAAGCTGTCGGACGCGTCGCGCGACTGCGACGTCCTGTTCCTCGCGAACATCCTGCCCGAGCTCCAGCTCGAGGTCCGTCAGCAATGCGAGAACGCCACGTTCGTCGCGCTCGACTCGATGGACCTGTGGATCAACATTGCCAGGGACAAGCTCACCGCGGCCATCGAGACCGTCGACTGCGTGATCCTCAACGACTCCGAAATCGAGCTCTTCACCGGCGAGGGCGAGATCGTCGGGGGGGCGCGCAAGATCATCGAGCTCGGCCCGAGCGCGGTGGTCGTCAAGCTCGGCAAGTACGGCGCCGCGCTCGTGACCGCCGAGGACTCCTTCTGGGTGCCGGCGTTCCCCGTCGAGTTCGTCGCCGACCCCACCGGGGCCGGCGACTCGTTCGCGGGCGGTCTGCTCGGCTGTATCGCCACCGCCCTGCAGGCCGGCGAGGACATCACCACGCAGACGATGCGCGTCGCGATGGCCTACGGCACCGCGGTCGCCTCCTACAACGTCGAGGAGTTCGGCACCGAGCGCGTCGCGGGCCTCACCGCCGACGAGATCGTCGAGCGCGTCAGGGAGCTTCAGCGCATCACGACGTTCGACGCCGAGAAGAAGCTCGCGCTGACGTAGCTACGACACGATGAACCCGGTGTCGCCGACGGCGTTGAGGACCGCCTTCTCCGACCTGCGCTTGTCGAAGTTGGCCGGTGCGGGGAGATCCTTCGTCGCGGTCGTCGGGCCGGCGGGGTGGTTGATGAAGCGAATCCAGGCCGCGTGGCGCGCCTCGACCGTGGCGATCGTGCCGGCGGCCTTCAGGACCATGCCCTGCTTGATGTTGGCGACCTGGCCGAGGTAGGCCGTCACGCCCGTGTCCTCGAGGACCTGCGCCGTCGCTGCGAACTTCGCCGTGTCGGTGACCGTGTCCTTGAAGTCGAACGTCGGCGACTTGACCGCCCTGGAGCCGAGCGCGCTCTTCAGGAACGACACATGCTTGGCCTCGTGCGCCGCGACGACCTCGGCGAAGCGCTTGAGCTGCGCGTTCGTGCCGTAGGCCTTGTTCGCGACGGCCTGCTTGTAGAACGCGGCCTCGAGGAACTCGAGCGTCAGCGCGTAGTTGAGGATCTTGACGTCGTTCTTGACCGATTGCCTCTTCGTCGAGATCTTCGCTTCGGCCGAGGCCAAGAACGGCGCGAACAGCGCGCTGCCGGCGAGCAGTCCGCCGCCAGCCAGGACGCCCTTCTTGATGAAGGCGCTGCGGTCCAGGCCGGCGGCCTCCGCGGAATCGCGGATCGCGCCGTCGGCGTCGAGGACATCGAGGTTGGGCAGGTGAGACACGGAGTTCTCCAATTGTTCGGGAGCTGTCAGGCGCAGGTGCGAGACCCTCCGCGCGCCGGATCACCTATCTGGCGCGCAGAAAGTCGTGCGGGCAGCCAGCGCGCGAGGTAATGTCACGGGCAGATGAGCGCGACCTTCATCTTCATCATGGTCGTCCTCAAGCTCCCGATCGCGCTGCTGCTCTACATCGTCTGGTGGGCAGTGAAGGCGACACCGGAGAACGAGGCGCCACCGGTCGACGAGGACGGCGGCACGAAGACTCGCCCCCGCCCGCATCCGCGCCCGCGGCGCCCGCGCCCGCCGCGCCGCGGCCCGCACGGCGA
>JALZJA010000076.1 GCA_030860005.1 Actinomycetota bacterium | reverse complement strand
GGCCGGCGACTATTTCCCGAGACGTCCGACAAGACCGTGCTGACGCTCGCCGACACGCAGGCGTTTGCGTCCGGCGTCATCGTGCACACCTATCACCCGAGCTGATCGATGGCCGCGAGGAAGGCCTCGCTGTCGCTCAGACGCGGTCGACAAACCCCTCGACGCCGCTCTCGGCCGCGCAGTGCGCGCAGCAGAACACGCTGCCGTCGGGACCCTCCACGCCGTGGCCGATGATCGTGCAGCCGCAATGCTGGCAGCGCGGCGCGATCGCGTGAATCGCGCATTCGAAGGAGTCGAAGGTGTGGGTCTCCCCCGCCATCGTTATCTGCATGACCTTGTCGTACTCGTTGCCGCAGACGTCGCAGGTCGCCATGGATGGGCTCCTTTCAAGCTCGGGTAGGACGGCGGCGACACGCGTCGCCAGGGACCTCGTACCCGGGAGCCGCCAGACGATGCTTCGCGTTACGTCGCGCCGAGCCCGGGTAGCCCAGTCGGGTGTCCGTAGATCTTCATGAGCGACTTCCAGCGCGCCCGGAAAGCATCGCGCCGCTGCGTCATGCGGTCGTCGACTTGGCCCACAGCAGCGGCGCGTCGGATCGCCAGCGCGAAGACATCGCCTTGGCGGTCTCCGAGGCGGTCAGCAACGCCGTCGTGCATGCCTATACCGCGCAGGAGCGTCCTGGCGATGTGGCAGTACAGGCGTGGATGCACAACCGGTCGTTGGAGGTCGTCGTCTGCGACGAGGGTGCCGGAATGCTGCCGCGCGTCGATGGCCACGGTCTGGGCATCGGGCTGGCGCTCATGGACCGGATGACCGAACAGCTCGAGCTCAACAGCCTGGACACGACGCCGGGAGTGCGCGTGCGCATGACGTTCGCGGTCGGCTGAGACGCGCAGCCCGCGCAGAGGCGAGTACGACATTCGCCTCTGAGCTTGGCGATCACGGCGCAGGCTGACTAGGATGGGTCGTGTCCGTGCGTTCGTTCCAGGGCGCGCCGACGCTGAGCATCCGAAGGGACGCTGGCTGTCGCACTGCGACACCGCCTGGACCGACGGGACCCGCGGAGCGTGGAGATGACAAAGAACGGTTCTGAACAGCGCGAGCCATCGCGAGCGGCGCAGCTGACCGAACTCGGCGACCTCGCCGTGAGCTCCGACAGCGACGGCGACGTTCGAACCATCTCGCTGTTCGGCGAGCTTGATATCGCCACCGCCGACGGCGTGGAGCGAGAGCTCGAGCGCGCCGAGGCAACCGATGCGCGGACGATCATCCTCGACCTCTCGGGCCTGACGTTCATCTCCTCGACCGGCATCGCGCTGGTGCTGAGCGCTCATGCGCGCTCACGCGCGGCCGCAGACCGCCTGACGCTGCTTCGCGGGCCCGCCTCAGTGCAGCGAGTGTTCGAGCTCTCCGGCGTCGACGACCTTTTGCCCTTCGCCGAGTGAACAGGTCGACGCGCACGTGACCGCTGCTCGGGTGAAGCCGCGATCCGTGCAGGCCGTGTCGGTCCCAACGTCCGAAAATGCGACGTTTGAGCCACGCGCTACGCTGAGTCGGTCAACTGGATAGGCGCGGGGCTCACCGAGACTCGTTGCTTAGCCGCGTGGAGGCCCGTTGTGGCCGGCCTAACGTCAGGCGATGGTCCCGTGCAGTCCACAAACGGGGCGATCGGGGGACAGGAGGAGAGCATCGCCGCGGCCTCGGGGGCGCTCGAGGACGAGCAGACGCTGCCCGACAGCGAGCAGACGCTCGCCGATGCCGACCAGACGCTGGCCGATGCCGACCAGACGGGATCTGACAGCGACCAGACGAGTGCCGACCGCGACCAGCTGGCTGCCGACCGCGATCAGGCGGCCAGCGATCGCGACCTCGCATCGGGCGCCGACCCGCGTGCGCACGAGATCAGTCATGACATTCGCGAGCGCGCCGCCCAGCAGCGCGATCAGGCCGGCGAGGCGCGTGTGGACGTCGCTGACCAGCGTGACGGGATTGCGAACTCACGCGATCTCGCGGCGCTGGCGCGCGACCAGGCCGCCGACGCGCGCGATCACACGATGGCGCAGAGCGATGTCGCCTACGAACGCGATGCCGCGGCGCCCGTGGCGAACGGCTCTGAGACCGACATGCTGGCCGCCGGAAGGCGCAGGCGTAAGCGCGCCGCGCAGCACCACGCACAAGCCGCCGAGCAGCGCGTGCTGGCCGCCCAAGACCGCCAAGCCGCGGGACATGACCGCGCACAGGCAGCCCGTGACCGGCTGCGCGCTGCGACCGACCCGCTGACCGGAGCGCGGGCGCGAGAGGCGGGGCTGACGGACGTTGCGCACGAACTGGATCGCTGCCGCAGGACCGGAGATCGGCTCGTTGTCGTCTACGTCGACGTTGTCGGACTGAAGACCCTCAACGACAGCGAAGGGCACGGCGCGGGCGACGAGCTGCTCACACGCGTCGTGGCGCTCATCACGGCGCACGTGCGCTCCTATGACCTGGTCATCCGCCTCGGCGGCGACGAGTTCCTGTGCGCGATGTCCAACGTCACCTTGCTGGATGCGCGCCTGCGCTTCAGCGCGATCGCCGCCGCGCTTGCCGGCGTGCCGCAGGACGGCTCGATCCGAGCCGGCTTCGCCGAGCTCGAACCCGATGAGACCGCGACGATGCTGATCGCGCGCGCGGACGGCGACCTGGTCGCCGGCCGCAATGGCCAACGGGACGGCCGACCGCCGCCCGCCGACGAGACAAGCGCCAACGAGCCCCGATGACAGTCCGGCGCCACCTGATCGCCTACCCACTTCGCCGCATGGGCCGCGCAGGCCTTCTTGTCCGCATCCCGACGAGCGCGGCGAGGACCGCCTCGCGGTCAACCCGGGTCCGCCCCCAATGCATGGCCCGGGTGACCGCGGGGCCACTCTTGCGCCGATGAAATCCGTGGCCACCGTGCTGGTTCGCGACGACCCGGCAGCTGCAGCGGACGATGCGCGCGCCTCGGTCGCAGGAGCAGCTGGTTGCGCTCGACCTCGGCGAGCTCGCGATCACGCGCAGTTCCGGCGTGCGCGGGAGCCGGAGCTCTTTCGGCGGGTGGGTTGTGGCGATCGGCGTGCGCGCGAGGAGCTCACGGCGCGCTTCATGCCGCTGGCGCGTTCGATCGCGGTGCGCTATCAGCGTTCCTCGGAGCCGTTGGATGACCTGATTCAGGTAGCGGCGGTTGGTTTGATCAAGGCGATCGATCGCTATGACCCGGCGCGCGGCGTCGCCTTCAGCTCCTACGCGGTGCCGACGATCGCGGGCGACCTGAAGCGCTACTTTCGCGATCATTCGTGGGCTGTGCGTCCGCCACGCGGTCTGCAGGAGCTGTCGGTGCGCGCCGATGCTGTTGCGGGCGAGCTGACGCGTCAGCTTGGTCGTGCTCCGACGACAGCCGAGCTGAGCAAGGCCGCCCGCATTGACGAGAAGCTGCTGCTGGAGGCGATCGAGGCCAGCGGCGCGCGCGCGGCACTGTCCCTTCAGGCCCGCGTCGGTGGCCACGGCGACGGCGACTTCACCCTTGAAGACTGGATCGGGCACGATGACGGCGGCATCGAATCCGCAGAAACACACGCGCTCCTGGAGGTCCTGCTCACGAGCCTCACCGAACGCGAACGCGAGATCTTGCGCCTGCGCTTCGACGAAGACATGACGCAGGCGCAGATTGGCGCGATCGTCGGCATCGGACAGATGGGGGTCTCTCGCATCATCCGCCGGGCGTTGCAGCGCCTGCGAGACGCAGCCGACCGACCACCGCAGGCCGTCGGTGCCCTCCACGCTCCCAGAAGCTCGAAGACGCGATCCACCGGGCACGCATCGACTGGACTGGTCGGTGGTGTGCGGCCATAGAGAAGTGACCGATCATCGGCGTACGCCGCGTGCGAGGATGCGGGCGTCCTACTGCGCTCACACAAAGCTGAACGAGGGTCGAGCTACTTGATCGAGGACCCCTGACGGAGGAGCGTCTTGAACTACGAGATTGAGCTCGAGACCAGTCCGGGAAGGGACCAGACGGAGGAGTCGCTCGTCGTCAGCCACGCCGACGGGACCACCGAGCGCTTCCGCCTGCATGAGTACACCCGCGTCTACGGCATTCCCGGTCTGTATGAAGAGGTGGTCCAGCGTCGGCTGCAATGTGCGTCGCCGAGCAAGCTCACCGAGCTCTTGGTGGGATGCGCCGCCGACGCGGGTGTCGAGCCCGGCGGCCTGGCGGTCTTCGACCTGGGCGCCGGCAACGGCGTGGTTGGGGAAGAGCTCCGCGCGCAGGGTGTCGGGGCGCTCGTCGGCTCCGACAACATTCCTGCCGCGCGCGATGCGGCGCTGCGCGACCGGCCGGGGCTCTACGCCGAGTACCTGGTGGGCGACACCGACGATCTGCCGCAGGTCGCCGGGCTCATCTCGGAGCACGGGCTCAACGGCTTGGTGGCCGCCGGTGCGCTCGGCCTCGGGCACATAACGGCCGACAGCTTTCATCGGCTGTGGAGCGCCTTCCCCGATGACGCCTGGTTCACGGTCAGCCTCCACGAGGACCTGGTCGAGCCGGGCGCAAGTGACTTCGGGGACTACCTCGCGGAGTTTGAGCGACGCGACGATTGGGGCGAGATCGCGTGGCGTGAGCGCTACCGTCATCGTCTGACGATGGCCGGGGATCCGATCCAGTACGTCGCGATCGTCGCGCGGAAGGGTCCGGGCAGCGGATAGCACTCCCAGGCCGCACCTACTCTTCCGATGGCGGGTGAAGATTTCATACGAGCCGAGCGGAGGATGCCATGCGTACCGTCTTGCTGGCCCTGGCCTGTGGCGTAGGGATGGCCGCTGCCGGTTGCGGAGGTGACGACGCATCGTCTGATGGGTCAAAGGCTGACGGCGCAACGGTCACGCAGCCGAGACCCGTCAGCGCCGGGTACTGCCTCGAAGGCGCCGGTGTCCGCAAGGTTTCCAGGGCCTCAGATCTGAGCTTCGCGGGGAACCGCGTTCTCGAGACGGACGCCTCCGGTGAGACTGGGGTCGGCAAGGCGACGGCGAGCTTCAAGGCGGGTGGCAACTACATCTATGTGGTTGCAAGAGCGGGCCAGCAGATCTCGCAGTCCTCCGTGCTGAGATCCCCCGAGACGTATGAGTTCGTTGGCGTCACTCAGGCTCCGGGCAGGCGCGCCATCGCTCGTGCCAACGACTGCCTCGATGGCTTGGTTGGCGACGACGGCTGAGTTGCTCGCCGCAATCCGATCAATTCCGTCACGCTGGCCCACGGGCTCAGGTTGCTCGAAGCGGCACGGAGCGCTCGTGCTGACGAGTCGTGGCGTGCGATCAGCACGGCTCAACGTGCGCCCTGGGGTACGGGCTCGGCGTCCATTTGAAGGCCGGGTTGTACTGCTCGAGTTGCTTGACGGGCAGGCAGTTCGCCCATGCGCTGTTGCGGCCGGCCTTGACCATCCACACGTGCGTCATCTGGCTCTTGACCTTGCCACCTGACTTGCT
>JALZJA010000066.1 GCA_030860005.1 Actinomycetota bacterium | reverse complement strand
TCATCGATCTCGGCTCGAACTCGTTCCGGCTCGTCGTCTTCACCGCCGCCGACGGCTGGTGGAAGCGCACCGACGAGATCTACGAGGCCGTGCGGATCGGGCAGGGCCTCGACGCGTCGGGCGAGCTCGGCGCCAAGCCGATGAAGCGCGCCCTCCAGGCGATCGAGGTCTTTGCGCACTTCCTGCGCTCGCAGCGCATCGAGGCGCCCGACATCGAGGCCGTCGCGACGAGCGCGATCCGCGACGCCACCAACCAGGCCGAGTTCGTCGACCTCGTCACCGCGCAGACGGGCCTCGACGTCCGCGTCATCACCCGCGAGGAGGAGGCGTACCACGGCTATCTCGCCGCCGTAAACTCGACGACGCTCGCCGACGGCGCCGTGCTTGACCTCGGCGGCGGCTCGCTGCAGCTCGTCGAGGTCAAGGGCCGCCACCACGATCGGGTGGGCTCGTGGTCGCTCGGCGCGGTGCGGATGACCGAGCACTTCCTCGCTGACGACGAGGGGACGAGCAAGAAGGAGCGCAAGGCGCTGCGCGCCCATGTCGAGCAGACGCTCGCCGAGGACGCCGGCTGGCTGCCCGGCTGCGGGCGGCGGATCGTCGGCATCGGCGGCACGATGCGCAACCTCGCCACCGCCGCGCAGGCCGAGGCCGGCGACCCGTCGTACGGCATTCAGGGCTTCAGCATCGAGCGTGACGCGCTCGACGACCTCATCGACGAGCTCGCCTCGATGCCGGCGTCCGAGCGGGGCAACGTCAAAGGCATCAAGTCCGCGCGCGCCGACCTCATCCTCGCCGGCGCGATCGTCGTGCAGTGCGTGCTCGAGCTCGGAGAGTTCGACGCCATCGAGGTCACCGAGGCCGGCCTGCGGGAAGGGATCTTCTTCGGCTCCATCCTCGAAGGAGATCCTCCGCTGTTCGACGACGTCCGGCGCTCGAGCGTCTTGAACCTCGCCGCGCGTTATCACGTCGATCCGGTGCACACCGAGCACGTCGCCAAGCTCGCGACGGGCCTCTTCGACCAGCTCGCCACGGCCGGTCTGCACCCGGGCGATCCGATCGAGCGCGAGCTGCTCGTCGCGGCGTGTGCGCTGCACGACATCGGCATGTCCGTCGACTACGACGATCATCACAAGCACTCGCGCTACCTCATCCTCAACGCCGACCTGGCGGGCTTCGAGCCGCGCGAGGTCGCCCTCATCGCGCAGGCCGCGCGCTACCACCGCAAGGGCAATCCGGACTTCGGAGAGCTCGAGTCGCTGGCAGCGGACGGTGACGTCGAGCGCCTCGACCGGCTGGCGACGCTGCTGCGCCTGGCCGAGGACCTCGAGCGCAGCCGCGACCAGACGGTGCACGCCACGCACGTCGAGTCCGAGGACGGCACGATCCGGCTCGAGCTCGATGCCGACGGCAGCGCGAGCGTCGAGCGCTGGGCCGTCGAGCGCGAGGTCGATCTCTTCGATCGGGCGTTCAAACGCAAGCTCAAGGTGCGGGCACGGGCGCGATGAGCCTGACGACGGGCGGCGGCCCGCTGAGCGGACGGTCGGCCGACACGAACTACACCCTGCAGGCGCCGCCGCACCGCATACTCTTCGAGCCGGACCCGCGCCGCTTGCGAGCGTACGTCGGCGGCCAGCTCGTGCTCGACACGACGCGCGCGCACCTCCTGCACGAGACGGGATTCCGTCCCATCGCCTACGCGCCGCTGGAGGACTACGACGCGTCCGTGCTCGAGCGTTCCACGACGACGACGCACTGCCCGTTCAAGGGTGACGCGACGTACTGGTCGATCCGCATCGGCGACGACGTGCGTCAGGACGCCGTCTGGGCCTACGAGGACCCGATCGGCAGCGCGCGGTGGCTGGCGGGCTTCGCCGCGCTGTACTTCGACAGGGCGGACCGCTGGCTTGTCGAGGACGAGCAGGCCGTCGGCCACCTGCGCGACCCCTACCACCGCATCGACGTGTACCCGAGCTCGCGCCCCGCGCGCGTCTGCGCCGGCGACGACGTCATCGCCGCGAGCGAGCGGCCGAAGCTCCTGTTCGAAACGGGTGAGCCGGTGCGCGCCTACATGGCGCCCGGCGT
>JALZJA010000065.1 GCA_030860005.1 Actinomycetota bacterium | reverse complement strand
CGAGCAGAGCGTTGAGGAAGGGGGCGAGCGGACGTTGCTGGCGCACGCGGTCGCCGTCGAGGCCGTCGAGCACGAAGACGTAGACGAGCGGGCGGGAGCGGTCGTCCCTCGGGGCGGCGGTGGCGGTCGGGGCGGACCCGAGAAGGGTCAGGCCGGCGACGACGAGAGCGGCAAGGATGGCGGCAACGGTGGGTGATTTCGCGCGAGTGGTCACGCTGGGGAGGATCGCAGTGGTCCGAGCGCAGTTGTGACCGCTCTGTAAAAACCCCCGCCGTCCGTCAACTCGCCTAGAGTGCGGTCTTAATGAACAACAACATAGACCTAGGCCGTGTCGTCCGAGAGGTCTTCGACATCTACCGTGACCAGGCGGGAGTGCTGTTGCCCGTGGCACTGGTGGTCTTCGCTGTCGACGGACTGATCCGCGGCGCCCTCACGGCGATCAGTCCGATCCTCGGCCTCACCGTGGGCTTCATCATCTCGCTGACCGCCGTGGGCCTCTACCGCGGGATGGTCGTCCAGCTCGTCGCCGACGTGCAGGACGGACGCCGCGACAGTTCGGTGGCGGATCTCTTCCAGTCCGTCGTCCCCGTTCTCGTGCCGCTCATCCTGGCCAGCCTCCTCTTCGGCCTGGGCGTCGGCGTCGGCCTGCTCCTTCTGATCGTGCCCGGGCTCTTCCTGGCCACCATCTGGGCCGTCGTCTCGCCGGTCGTCGTCCTCGAGCAACCGGGGGTGATCGCCTCCTTCGATCGCAGTCGCAAGCTCGTGCGCGGCCACGCCTGGCAGGTCTTCGGCGTGGTCGTGATCTTCATCGCGATCTTTATCGTCGTCGCGGTGATCCTCGGCGCCATCGGCGCGGCGCTCGGCGGCGCCGGGAGCGTGATCGCCGGCATCATCAGCAGCGTGCTCACCGCTCCGCTGGTCGCCCTCGCCGGCACTGTCCTCTACTTCCATCTTCGCGCGATGCACGGAGGCCTCGGAGCGCCCGCGGGGGCGACGAGCCCGGGCGCCATGGCCGGCGGCACCGCCCAGCCGCAACCCGGCGTCGGCGCCGGGTCTCATCCCGCCGACACGAGCCCCGCGTCCGGCCCGGCTCAGCCGGCGAGCTCTCCTCAATCGCCGGGGCAAGCGCCCGGCTCCCCGCAGTCGCCGGCGAGCTCGTCTCAGTCGCCCGCGCAACCCTCGCCGCCCGGCCAGTCCGCCCAGCCGGGTCGTCCGGGCGGCGAGCCGGGGCCCGGGCAACCTACCTAACAGGGCCAGTCCCGGCCGGTCTGCGCCGGCTGCGCCCAGATCGGCGCCACCGGCAACTCGTCAGCGCGAGCGACCGGACTCGAACCGGCGCCCTCCGGCGTGACAGGCCGGCGTTCCGTTGGCCCGTCTACCGCTCAACAACAGAGGGTTTTCGTTTGTCGCGGGCTACGATTGGAGGGCAATTGGGGAAGCGGCCCGGGTTCTGCGGCTCGCTAGGTCAGCGCGTGCCCCGGAGCGCGCACCGACCCCGCCCCCTTCCCAGAGGGAGAGCCCGAGCGAGCGCGGGGACAGCGCACCGACCAACTCGGTGAAGCGACTGCTGAAGGTGCCCAGCGACGAGCAGCCAACCGCGAAACAGACCTCGGTGACGCTGAGGTCGCCACGACGCAGCAGCGCCATCGCGCGCTCGATGCGCCGCGTCATCAGATAGGCGCGGGCGAGCGCCTCGACGTCCAGCGGCTGCGCGTACTCCCGGTCGATCCGGTCGCGGACGCGGCGCAGCCGCGAGGTCGCGCGGGTGCTGCGCCGCGGCGGGTCTGCTGGTCACCTGCGAGATCGTGCCACATACGACCGTATGGAGAAAGGCTCGGTCAGGTGCGGATGTAGGCCGCGAGGTGCTCGCCGGTGAGGGTGGAGCGGGCGACGACGTAGTCGGCGGGTGTGCCCTCGAAGACGATCCGGCCGTCGTCGTGGCCGGCGCCGGGGCCGAGCTCGATGATCCAGTCGGCGTGCGCCATGACCGCCTGGTGGTGGGTGATGACGATGACCGACTTGCCGGAGTCGACGAGCCGGTCGAGCAGGCCGAGCAGCTGCTCGGCGTCGGCCAGGTGCAGGCCTGTGGTCGGCTCGTCGAGGACGTAGACGCCGCCCTTTTCGGCCAAGTGGGTCGCCAGCTTGAGCCGCTGCCGCTCGCCGCCGGACAGCGTCGTGAGCGGCTGGCCGAGGCTGAGGTAGCCGAGCCCGACGTCGGCCAGGTGGGTCAGGATCTTGTGGGCCGCCGGCGTCTTCGCCTC
>JALZJA010000036.1 GCA_030860005.1 Actinomycetota bacterium | reverse complement strand
GCTCCGCCGTGGACGCGCCGCGCCGCTCGGCACGGAAGCAGTCACACCGGCGGGCGCCCTGCCACTTCTGCTTCTCGCACAGGGGACATGAGTCTCGACAACCCCAGGGACGGCGCGGCGACCGTCTCGGGAGACCGCGGACGCGGGGGCGCACTTCAGACGAGATACCGCAGTGGCCGTACCCTGCGGGACGTGTCGGTGCCGTCCCGAGTTCCGCGTGCGCGCGAGGCTGTCGTGCCGGAAGAGAAGCTGGCCGGGTATGCGCTTGATCCGGCGCACCCGCGTGGGCGTCACAAGTCGCGGGTGTTCAGCTCGGCGCTCGGGATCGAGCAGACCGACTGGCGCTATCTCCGTGACCAGCTGATCGAGCACATTGTGGACGCAGCGGTCCTCGGTACGCGCATCACGCCGTTTGGTGTCCTCTACGAGGTAATGGTGCTCGTCGACGGGCTCAACGGAAAGACGGCGCCGGTTGCGGCTATCTGGATCATCGAGGACGTCGGTCCACCGCGGCTCGTCTCGACCTGGGTGGACATCCCATGACCAGATGCCAAACTCTCAGGTCATGACCGATCCGCGCCACGCCGTTCTCGAGGTCGTCGAGTTCCTGACGGCGTCGGGGCGCTGGCCCGCCGGCACGACAGGCACCGTCGTCGAAGCCGACGACCAGCGCGCACTCGTCGAGATCACCGACGACCGCGGCCACGCCTCGGACTTCGTAAGCCTCCCGCACGACAAGCTCGAATCCGCCGAGCACCGCAGCGCACGCGCGGCACCCTGACCGCCGCCACCACAAGACCCAAGCATCAACCTGGAGATCGCTTCGCGCCGGGAGGGATAACGCGTGGCCGCAGCGAGCGCGCGATTGCTTTGTACCGATCCAGTCGCACGTTGCGTCGGCGGCGGCTATCGCTCGGCCGAAACCGAGACCCGAACCATCGGTCGCGCAAGGACACGTCCGGGAATCATCCTTCCTGGACACGACGCTCCCGTCGTCAAGCGGACGCCTCGATGGCCTCGACAACAGCCACGACGTAGTCGACTGCATCTGACGCCAATCGGTCGGTGATCGGCCAACGTCGCCCCGGCAGGGTGGGATCGAGGTCGGCCTCATGTGCGATCTTGTTTCTACGGTCCACGATCGTCTGTAGTCGGACCTTGACAGTGGCGGCAGGCGTACCGAGCTGTTGCCCGACGCACTCCCAGAGCTTGACGTCTGAAATCAGACGGATGGCATCAGCGATGTCCTCCGTCTTCAGGAAGGGCCTGTGCCCATGCTGCACTCTGACGGCGCCGTCGAGCCACCCGTCGCCGGCGGGGTCCGAGCGTGCGTCCAGCAGGAGCGACATCGAAACGGGGAACCGTTCAAACGCGGCAGTGCGAGCCCGCGACCCGTCGAGCACCTCCTGCATACCTTGTCGTGCCTTCTCGTGCACATAGTGGTCCAACGCGCTCACGGCCATCACGATCGCCGCTCTCTGAATGTCTCCGACGTCGACAGCGGCCGTCGTGGCCGCGTCAATGCTTCTGGCGAGCGCCAGCAGATTGCGCACGTACGCGATGTTGCTGGCGAAATGGGCCGACGGGGCTGGTCCGGCCATCAAGCCCTACGCCGTCAGGCAGACCACTCGGTTCGCGAAATCTTCAAAGGCCTCGGCGAACGAGTCGCGCGACGACTCCGACCCCTCGAGAACCACGCCGACCTGGTCGATCTGCTCTGCCGTCAGCGCGAACACCGGCGTCTGATGAAGATGAGATGCAGCGATCAAGGAGTTGAAGTCGGCGATAACGCTGAGGACCAGGCTTGGCTCGATTCGGCAGCGCGCATATTTCTCCGTATCGAGCAGCATGCCGCTTGCATCGAGCGCCGGGACCAAGGTCGACGAGATGCGCTCCTCGATGCTGTCGATCCATTCCTGGAACGCGGCCGAGGGCCGCTGGTTTCGAGGCCGGAACTTCTGGATCACAGCCCCGAGGAACTTGCTCTCGGGCGCTGGAAACGGGTACGCGGCGTCGCGCAAGACCGGGTTCGCGGCGGCCCGTTTGGCCCAGTCCTGCCACTGCGGAATGATGGTCGCAAGGGAATCGATGGCCATGACCGAGAAGAAGTCCGGGCTCGTGGGAACGATGAAGTAGTCGCTGGTGGCGAACAGGTTCTGGTTGATTGCTCCGAGACCTGGGCTCATATCGACGAGCACGTAGTCAGCGCTGTGAACCGCGGCGGTCTGATCGAGTAGCCACGAGATGGAGCCAGGAAGATTGCGCAGCGTCTGGATCGAACCGGAGAGCTCCTGTGCGATGCCGAGCGTGACCTCGTACTCGGCGAGGCCGACATGGCCGGGAAGTAGAAATAGGTTGGCCTGGCCTTTGACAGTGACGCAGGTCACCCCTTCGATGGCCCTCGGCTGAGACTCGAACGCAGGAGCTAGCGCCGCCTTGATGTTGCATTCGGGGTGCTTCGCGTACAGATCCTCGAGCTCGGATGCGCCCTTGTAGCCAAGGACCATTCCGGTCAGGTTGCATTGCGGATCCGCGTCAACCATCACGACCTGCGCCCCCTGAGACGCGAGCATCCATCCGAGATTGAACGTGGTCGTCGTTTTGCTAACGCCGCCCTTGTGGTTGAACAGCGCGATCTTGTGGGCCATCGCGCCACCCTAACCGGTTCGGGATCCAACATCCGGTGCAGCATCACGCGCTCGCGGCACGTCCGGGAAAGCCCTTTCCCGGACACACGGGAGCACGCCGGCTGGCATGAGGGTCGAGCCAGCGGGATGGATTCTCGGGACGTTTTCCGGCCTCTAACGCGGTCGGAGTGCCGTGCGCCGCAGGCTTCTCCTCCGCGCGGGAGCAGTAGCGCGCGCGGGGGCCGCCCGCGTTATCGGATCCGGCGCGTTGGAGAAGCCAAGAAGCCACGGGTGCCAGCGCTACTCGTCGGCGCCGTAAGGAGTAGCGGGCTCCTGGTGCCGAAGGCTTCTGCGTCTCGTCCGTTGCAGCGTCTCGGCTTGATCACCGACACCGACGCTTGCGCGCAACAGGGTCCGGCGGGTCACTCGTGCCGGAGCCGGTAGAACTGCGGGTGGGCTTTTCTCACATATCTGGGCGCTCCGGAGACGTCCATGGCCTCCTCATCGATGACCTTCCACTCTGGGAAGGCGGCCTGGATGTCCTCGCGGCTCGCGCCGCGCGGGAGCGGCCCCCTACGGCCTGGCGCAAACGCCATCAGCAGCAGGATTGCGCCGGGGGCGGCGGCTGCGGTTACGGCGCGACCCTCCGCCTCGCGCTGCGCATCGCTCAGCTCGTCGTGGAAGCACCCGAAGTCCACCAGCAGCTGGAGCCCGGAGCCGACGTCCGCAGTATCGAGCGCTGTCACATCGCCCTCGATAAGCCGCACCTCGACTCCGGCTTGCTGCGCACGCTCACGCGCCCGGTGCAGGGCCTTGGGGACGAAGTCCACACCCGTGACCTGCCACCCCCGCGCCGCCAGCTTGACCGCCCAGATCCCGCTACCGCAGCCGAGATCGAGCGCCGGCCCGTACGGCGGCTGGCGTCCTGCCTGCTCGCGGTCGAACAGCGTCGAGATCTGTTTGGCCACCGGATGTGTGGCCATTTGCTCCCAGGGGGTGAAACCGACCCGGTAGAGCAGCCTGTAGGCAAAGCTCATGGCGGCCTCCTCGACGCTCGCTGACGCAAGCGAAACGCGGTCCGCGACGGATCCTCCGACGCGATGGTTGACGACGGAGTGTCGCATTGCGCGCAACAAGCAAGCGCGTCCACAGCGCCGTCACAAACGACCGCCGCGGACGAGCTGCAGGCGTCAGGGGGCAGGGCTGTCGTCGTCCGCTCGACGCGGTCGCAAATCGTCCGCGGCGAAGTCTGCGGGCATGTTAGGCGCGCTCATGTTTTGCCGTGAAGCGCGGCGGGGTGCTCCGTGGGATCGGCACGCGACCGACTGGCCGAGATCAGTTTCCGTCCGCGCTGCGGCGCCAGTTGGGGCGCACCCGCTCTGCCAGCGCAACGACGTCGGCCGCGACGCGCTCGGGCTCCTCCCAGTGGACGACATGTCCGGTGCCCTCGAAGATCACTAGCCGCGACCCAGGGATCGCGGCGGCGAGCGCCTCCTGGTCGCTGCGAGGCAGGAACCCGTCGCGATCCCCCCAAAGGATCAGGGTGGGCGCCGTGATTGTGGCGGTCTCGGTTGCAGGAACGGCCTCCAACAGACCCTCGAGCGTCGCCCTCCAGACGCGGGCAGGCACCTTGAGGTTCTCGGCGATCACCGTCTCCAGGAAGGCCGGCGGCAGGGGGCGGGAGACGGTGGCCTCCACGAACTCCTGGACAAAGGCCGCCTCGATCGGGTCGCTGAGCTCGCATACCGCGTCGAAGAACCTCGCCACCGCCGGCTTGTCGCGAAGGCTTCGGGGCGCCCCGATAAACACGAGGCCCAGCGTTCGCATCGGATGGTCGGCCGCAAAGCGCTGGACGCTGATGCTCGCGCTCGAGCTCGCGACGATTACCGCCGCCTCCAGACCCACCACATCCATGAATGCCACGACGTCCTCGGTGAACTCCTTGACCCCATAGCCAGAGGCAGGCCGGTCGGCATCGCCGTGACCGCGCTGGGTCACCGCGAACGCGTGAATCGACCGTGGGAGATGTGGCAGCACGCGCTCAAACGAGTGCCACGAGTCCGCGAAGGCGTGCAGGAAAACCACAGGGACCCCGGACGGGTCGCCCTGTTCGACGTAGGGCAGCTCCAGGCCGTTGGGAAGCGCAGCTGCCTTGATCAACGCACTGTCTGTCGCCATCTGGCGCCAATCGTCTCATGCGCCTGCCAACGGGCAGCACCCCGGAGTCACATCCAGCACCAGCATCGCACGCCGAGTGACACCGCCTCCACGTTCGAACGCCGCCACGCAGTGGGGCCGCGAGCTGACAAGGCGCAGATTGCTCCTTCGGCCACAAAGCAGTCGCGCCGTCGCCGGCCCGCATGCTGTATCGCTCGCGGCGCGGAGCGCCACTCCCGGTGGCCGAGTCCCGCTCGGATCGGCGTGTGGGCTGGTCGGTCGGTCTGTCTGCTGGTAGAGCAGAAGGGTTGGCTGTCTACGAGAGAGGGATCGATGTCTTTGGTTTGCGATCTGGATGTGGCGGGGCGGCGACGATCGCCGGCGACCACGTCGGAGTTTCACCTTGGCCGGGCGCCGGGGAACAAGGGTGTGAGCTATCCGGCGGATCCGCCGCGGGTGGAGGAGATCGTCGCGGTGATGCGCCAAGCGGGCCGCAGCGTTCACGGGGACAGGGTGCGTGGGTTGATCGTCGTGCTGTGGCGGGCGGGGCTTCGGATCAGCGAGGCGCTTGACCTGCGCGAGCAGGATCTCGAGGCGGGCCGTGGCGCGCTGCTGGTGCGTGAGGGCAAGGGCGGCCGGCGCCGCGAGGTCGGGATGGACGACTGGGGTTGGGAGCAGCTGCGCCCGTGGCTTGGCAGCAGGGTCCAGATGCCGGTCGGAACGTTGTTCTGCGTGATCGACGGGCCGACGCGGGGCAGGCCGTGGGCCGCGCCGGCGGTGCGCATCCAGCTGCGTCGGCTCGCGGCAGACGCGGGGGTGCGGCGCCGCTTCGCCCCGCACCAGCTGCGTCATGCCCACGCCGTGGAGATGGCCCGTGAGCGGGTGCCGCTGAACGTGATTCAGCGCCAGCTCGGACATGCGAACCTGCGCGTCACCTCGATCTACCTGCAGGGCATCGACAGCGCCGAGATCATCGACGCCGTCCACGGCCGTCGGGCGCCGATGATGCCGGCCAGCGCCGGGTTGCGCCTCTGATCAACCTGAAGCAAGCGCGGCGCGGCTCCGCATGGCCGCGCCGCGCCGCTCTGCGCCGGGAGCAGTCGCGGGCCCACGCGGTGTCGGCACTACTGCTTTCGTCCTTTGCGACAATGCGCTGCACGCGACCGACTACGCTCGCATTCGTCGAGAAGCGGTGTTAGGCGGACGTGCGAGTGCTCCCCGCGCATGGAACGCAGGAGCGCAGGAGTAAGCACTCGGCGGCCTCGCAGCACGCCCTGGCCTGTTTCGACCGGTGGTGGGCCGGGACTACGCCGTGGGCGGCCCTATTCCAGCGTGGCTTGGATCCTCGCCTTCCGGGCGGTCTCGGCTGTCGGGGTTAGCCGCGGTGTGCTTGCCGTGTCGGTGTTGTCGACAGCCTTCTTGGCGTCGTACAGCAACGCAGCGATTGAAGGCGCCGCGAGCGCAAACACGATCTTGGCCTCTGTGTTGAGCTGATCAAGCGTCTGATCGCCGACCTTGATCTCGTCACCCCATTGCGTCTTGATGAACAGCATCACCGCTATGAAGCCCACGAACCACGTCAGCGCCAGGGTCATGAACCCGTTCCAGTTGCCTCTCATTCCCTCGATGAAGGCTTTGACGAGGTCGACGAGCTTGAGGATGAACGCTCCGAAGATCAGCGAAGCTGTGATGACCCCAACGCCGTCCGTTGTGGCCTCGGCCGCTGCCGCCGCTATCGTCCCCATGGATTCTCCTCCGTGCTCCAAGCGATTTGTCCGAGCATGAGCGGGTCTACCAGAACAAGACGCGGTTTGCCAACACCCGAGCACGCAATAGTTGTGCTCGCCTGGCTTCCGCTTTGGTTGACCTGCGGGCGTCTCTGCTCGCGTCCAGCTCGGTCCCCATCGGACAAGCAGGAGAAGTCTCTGCTTGCTCAGAGCGCGCTATCCCTTTCGGCGCGATGGGATAGCGAGCTTCGGCAGACTGCTCCTTGGCGCCGGAAGGAATAGAAAGGGCCAGCTTCTGGTCGCGTCTCTCAACTGCTGTAAATAGCCGGACCGGCGGAACTTCTGCTTCTCGTGCCAGTATCCCGCCCGACGTAGACTCGACGAATGGCGGGCGTCGATCTCAGCCGGCGAGTCGAAAGACGGTCGCGTACCCACCACTGATCGAGATGAACGGCGGGCAGTGCCCGGGTTCCACTTGGTCGGGAGGTAGCAGGCCGCGATCCTCACAGGCGAGCAGAGCCGGCTGCACCCGCGGGTCGTCAGCGACAAGCAGCGCAGCCAAACCGCCGCCAGCGTGGGACGCCGGCGGCGGTCCAGTCGGCCTCGCGCTACCTGCGAGGGCGGCGCCTACTCTGCTGTGACGCCGGTGGCAGTGAAGTCGAACGTTCCGGTTTCATCCGTTCCTCCGCCGGTGCAGGTGATCGTGGATCCTGTCTTGCCGGTCCTGTTTCCGTACGCCTTACTGAAGGACTGTGTACCGCTTCCGTCGGCCGGTGTGAAGGTGCCGGTGAGGCTCGTGAGGTGGTACTTCTGCCCTTCGACGTAGAACGATGCGCCCCCGCCGGTTGTGATCGTCGTGGACTGCCCGTCACAGGTGGCCGGGAAGCTATCCAAGCCCTTGCCGTTCGGTTCGGCGCCTGCTGGGACGGCGGCAAGCAGCATTGCGCCGACAACGGCGCCGGCCGCGAAAGTCTTCTTCATTGGAAGATGCTCCCTTCGGGTCGTTAAGACGGATTCCCTGCCTCATGCACCATGCCCGGACCCCGTCGCGCGCCCGGAATGGCGGTCTCCCGCGAGGATCCTAAGCGCATGACTGGCCTCTTGGCTAGTTGTGCCGTCACGGCAAACGCAACCGGGCCGGCAGAAAACCCGGCTCGGGCTATCCCAAATCAGCCCGCAGCTGGTACGGGCCATCGCTGTTCGACCCCGAGGTGGGCGCGGTCGCCGATGGCTACGTCGCTTTCGAAGAGACGAAGAGCAGAAACTTCGGCCCTGGCGCCGCCGGCTACTCCCTTCGGCGCCAAGCAGAAGCCGCCCAACCACGACACGCACGACCCAGAGCGAGATCCCCTCGACGCCGTTCGGCCATCATCGAGAGTGCCGTCGCGCTTTGCAGCACTCCGAGTCACGGGCCTGAGTGCGGCGACTTCGCGCGTCGCGCAGGATGCTCGGCGTTCACGCGTCGCCGGTGGGGCTGCTGGAGGCGCTCAGGAGACTTGTGATGAACGAGACGAGTTCGTGGTCGTCGGTCGGTAATTCTGCGGCGGGGTCTGTCGTGTGAGCGCGGATGTGCTCTGCGGCTCGGCGCGCGAGCGCGTCAGAGAACAGATGCTCCAGCGCCGATCCCGACGGCAGCGCCGCCGCAGACGCCGGATCGGCCACGCAGCGCACCAGCAGCTGGCGTTGCTCAGAGCCGCCCGTCGCCGCGGCCGGTTCGGTGCGGGTGGTGAGGCAGGCGGGGCTCTCGTTGGCTGAGGACGGCGTTGGCATCCACGAGCTCAGGAGGTCCGGTTGCAGCGCCAGGTGCTTGGCGACGAGCACGATCAGGTCTTCGCGCACCGCGCTTGATGGGATGTCAGCGAACACCGCACGTAGCTGGCTGACGAGCCGGTCCTTGCCTTCGGCTGTGCTCACGTCGGCGCGGTCGACGTGGTGCTGCACGCGAAAGCGCGCGAACGCGCGGCCGCCGGCGACGAGCGCGCGGGCCGCGTCGGCGCCGTGGCGTTGCACCACGGCGG